>JAKSCW010000311.1 GCA_022360375.1 Balneolales bacterium | reverse complement strand
TCTTTAAATCGCGCATAATAGCCTGAAACCGACCGAAGAAACTATCGCCAATTTGAACATCATGACCCATTGACCTCAGTTTATCGACCACCTGGAAATCAATAGAGCTTTCGATGCTTACCTGGCCAACGTCCGTGAGGGTTTCATTGAGTGCGTCGGTGGGTTGAGTAGAACCTGAATGCGCCCAACGAAGAGCATCGCCAGCTTCTTGCATATTCATTCCAAAATCAATCACATTGGTTATCAAACTTACATGCCCCATTGGTTGATAGGCACCGCCCATATTGCCAAGAGTCATAAAGGGTTCCCCATCTTTCATTACAAATCCAGGGATGATGGTATGGAATGGACGTTTACCTGGTTCATACACATTTGGATGATTTGGATCGAGTGAAAACAGTTCACCACGATTTTGAAAACTAAACCCCGTTCCTGGAACTACAAACCCGGTTCCCATTCCACGGAAATTACTTTGAATCAGGGAAACCATATTCCCATATTGATCAGCGGTAGTAAGATAAATGGTATCCCCATCTTCAAGAACATCTACGCCGGTAGTTAAATCTCTGCGGGCTCTCTCTCCAATCAGTTTCCTTCTTTCTTCCGCATATTCTTTAGAGAGAAGGGTTTCATAAGGGATATCGTAAAAATCCTCATCTACGTAGTGTTTTGCACGGTCTTCAAATGCCAATTTTTTGGCTTCAATAAATAAATGAAAGGTTTCTGCGGTAGCAAATCCGGTTTCTTTCAGGTCGTAGCCTTCCAGGATATTCAGCATTTGAAGTACCGCCGTTCCCTGTACATTTCCTCCAACCTGGTACACATCATATCCCCGGTAATTTGTTGTTTGCGGCTCCACCCAGGTCGAGGTGTGCCTGTCAAAATCTTCAAACCGGAGGTAGCCATCATTTTCTCTCATCCATGCATCAATTTTTTCGGTAATTTCTCCCCGGTAAAAGGCATCAACACCTTGGGTTGCAAGTAACCGGAAGGTATTCCCTAAATCCGGATTTTTAAAAACTTCTCCTTTTTCAGGGCCGCGTCCGTCAAAGGTAAACGTGTCTTTAAAGGCCCCTGGCTGTCGGCTCAGGCGAGGAGCACTTCTTCTCCAGGCGCCTGAGATTGCTTCACTCACCGGAAATCCATTTTCCGCGTACCAAATTGGTTCCGCCAGAATTTCCTCCATAGAAACCGAGCCAAATCGCTCGTGCATTTCAAACCAACCATCGATAGCTCCGGGTACAGAAACAGATAATAAATCGTAGGGGTGGATTCTGTCCAGTTCTTTTTCTTCCATAATCTCCATCAACTGATCATAGGAAAGGCCTAATGGAGAACGACCGCTCGCATTCAACGCATACACCTGGCCACTTTCCTCGTGCCAAATAATGGCAAAAAGATCCCCACCAATTCCATTTCCCGTGGGCTCCATCAGTCCCATTGCAGCATTGGCTGCAATAGCCGCGTCAATTGCGTTTCCTCCGTTCCTGAGTATTTGAAGTCCAACCTGGGTTGCGAGCGGTTGACTGGTGGCAACCATCCCCCGTTGTGCAATCACTTCAGAACGGGTAGCGAATGTGCTACCAGCTTCACGATCAATTTGTGCCAATAAGTTAACTGGCAAAAGAAGTAGCAGCCCCAGCAAAAAAGGAGCAATCGTCAATTGAAAATCCATGATAATGAATATTAGTTAGTTATAAACTTTTCATTTCACCTAACTCGATTATTGAAGAAACAGTTCTTTTAACTGCTGTGTCAGGTTTGCAAGCACAATAAAAAAGCCACTCGGGAATACCAAGTGGCTTTACATTTTTGTACGCGTGAAATTGGGTCAATATCTGCTACTCTTCTACACTTACATCTTTCATTTCATAGATAAGCCCATAGGGGTTGTCTCTGACTAAGTGAAATTTTCCTTTTATGCTTACTTCCGAATAAGGAAATTCATCTACCTTTACTTCGGGGAGATAAATCATGGTTTCAGAACTACCAGGCACGCAATAAAAGCAACCACCGATGGGGTTAGGAGTAAGTAAAAACTCAGAGCTGTGCATACCATACCCCAAAGGAAATAAATAACCCTTAACAATTACTTCCTGTTCATTAAGGTCTTCAATTTCTTCAGCAAATGTTGCTTTATATAATCCATTATCATAGTCAATTTCCCATTCTACGTTGGCTAGTACCTCCCACGATGTTATGTCGGTAGTACTTTGGGCATTAATGGTTTTGTTGCTCATTAACATACATCCAAATAACAAAAAACTGTATAAGGCTATATTTTTCATAATCTCATGATTTTTATGATTCCTTTGATAATGTAGTGGAAATTGGAGTACGATATGCAATAATAGCTGGAACGAGAGCAGAAAGTATCCCAAGTATAACGGCACCATTTAAAATTATTAACTCTTCGGGTAAAATAACCCATGCATTGATATTAAATTGCTCAGCTTGTTGGTAAGTTCCTGATAGGTATGCAATCCCAAGATGGGCAAAAAGAATTCCCAAAAGGGAACCAGACAGAACCAACAGGATTCCTTCCAGTAAAATTTGCGACATCAGTACGATTCTGCTTCCTCCAAGGGTTCTCATAACCGCTAAATCATACTTCCGCTCTTTCATTGCGTTGTAAAGAGCTATGAATATTCCAAGCATGGAAGCCAATATCAAAATAAAACCAAATACTTCTAACACATCGAACCCAATACCAAGAAGAGAGAGCAGGCGCGTTATCTCAAAACCGGGTGCTGCAGCCTGCATATCTGTTTGATCATTTACAAATCTGGGAAACATTGCACCAGCCAACGGTGAATTATAGACAATCAATAAAGAGGTTAATTCCTTATTTAAGTTTTCATTTGTAATAAACCCAAAAGGTTCAGTGGAAACTTCCAGCTTATGTTTGGCATGTTCTTCTTCATGTTCATCGTGGTCGTGATCGTGTTCGTCACCTTCTTCATGGTCATGATCATCATGCTCTTCTTCGTGTTCTTCATCATGCTCATGAACATCCCAAACTGACTCCACACTGGTAAGTAACAGTTGATCAAGTACACTATTCGTCTCTTCAAGAATTCCAACTATGATCAATGGTTCGTCCTCATGTGCCTGACCCGCTTCCATTACACCATGGCTGCTCACAATGGTATCTCCCAATGAAAGCTGAAGTTTATTGGCAACGTTAGCTCCTGCTACTATTTCTTTAGAGTATTTCCAGAATTCACCTTTTTCGATATTGGCTTCGTACAGTGCTAAATAACTTCGTTCAGTTCCCACTATTCTGTAGCCTTGATAATTATCGCCAAGAGCAAGTGGGATGGCCTGTGCTACCATTGGATTATTTATAATACTCTGAACTTCCCCCAGCGAAATGTTTCCGGTAGGTGAATCAATATGATAAATACTGGATAGGATAAGCTGAATAGGACTGCCTTTGGCGCCCACTACCAGATCAATACCTTCTGCATTCTGGACTAAATTATTCCTGAATTGATGGTTAAATAAAAGAAGAGTGGTAATGGTTGCGATACCTAAAGCAAGCAAGAGAATATTCAGTCCTGTGTTTAACGGGCTCTTTTTGAGATATGAAAAAGATAGCTTAAAAATATTCATCACCCATTCCCCACCGGTATAACTTCATTATCCAGATTTAGGACATTATTGTAATGACGTTTAATGCGTTCATCGTGCGTCGCAATGATTAGTGATGCGTCGTTTTTTTCAGCCTGATCCTGTAGCAGCTTTAACACTTTGTCACTGTTCTTGTCGTCCAGGTTAGATGTTGGTTCATCTGCAAAAAGTATAGATGGTTTGTTAATTACTGCGCGTGCAATACCAACCCGCTGCGATTCTCCAAAACTTAATTCATTTGGATATTTTTTTGCTTTCTCTGCAATTCCCAACTCTGATAGAAGATCTTGCAATAAAGGCTTGTTCTTTGGCTGTTTTGATAAATACTGAGCCAATGCCAAATTCTCTATTACGGTAAGCGCAGATATCAAATGAATCCGTTGAAAAACAATGCCAATGTGATTTCTTCGAAATCGATCCAAACCGGATTCTGACATACTGTACATGGAAGTTCCGTCAATGAAAACTTCTCCCTGTGTTGGTTTTAGTAACCCACCCAAAATATGAAGCAGGGTGGTTTTACCACTTCCGGATCCACCAATAATCAGCAGGTGTTCTTTTTCATTCAACGTAAAATCAGGGTATGATATCGTATACTCACTGTTTTCGTACCTGTGTTTGAGATTCAGGAATTGCATCAGAGTTTGCTCTTGAATTAAGAAATAGGATTAATTTGGAATTAAAATACATTTTATAAACAACAGCTAATGTAAATTTGAGTTAGCTCTGGTTGGATTTTCCGGGAGAATGAAGGATTCAAAAAAAGCCACTGGGGAATACCCGTTCATTGTACAATCTTGGTACAACTTCAGTTCAGTGAATTAGCATGGATGTATTCTTTTGGACTCAAACCTGTCTTCTTTTTGAAAAGTCTTGAAAAATACTGAGGGTATTCGAAACCTAAACTATACGCCGTTTCAGAGATAGAAGCGTTTGGCTCCAAGAGGAGATTCTTAGCCTCATCGATCAGAAACAGGTTGATCTGATCTATAGCTGTTTTACCTGTTTCTGCCTTGATCATATCACTCATGTACCGATGGCTTATTCCAAGTTTTCCAGCTAACCAATCAACCGTGGGGATGCCTTTGTTCAACAATTCACCTTCTTCGAAATAGTTATTCAAAACATCTGTAAACCTGGAGAGCATTGTCTGGTTGAGGGGTTTGCGATTCAGGAACTGCCGCTTATAGTATCGGTCTGAATATTTGAGCAGGGTTTCCAATTGGGAAAGAATAATCTCTTTAGAGAATTCATCCTGATTATTATGATACTCCTCTTCTATGTTTTTGAATAGTGTTTTGAGTTGCTTTTCCTCCTTAGGCGATAGGTGTAAAGCCTCATTTGCCTGATACTCGAAGAAGTTGTATTTCCTGATTTGATGGTAAAGCTCTGTCCCCAGGATGAAATCTTTATGAAAAGAGATGTGACAGGCATTTGAGCTGAATACTAATCCTTTAAAGATGAGTTTTTGGTTGGGAGCTGTAAAGAGCAACGTTCCGTTACTGCAATCATACTT
>JAKSCW010000468.1 GCA_022360375.1 Balneolales bacterium | reverse complement strand
TTAAATATAACAGACCAGGTTCTATCTCTGCTAACATCCGAATAAGAATTTACACCTCAATTTATGATACAAATGATACGATTTAATAAACTGATTTTAGGACTTACCGTTGTGCTTCTCGGTGTTGTTGGTATAAATGAAGCAGCAGCGCAGGAAACTTCTGCAGAAGAAGTGAAAATTGGATACGTAAATCCACAAGCTATATTGGCTAGTATGCCGGAAATGAGAGCTGTTCAGCAACGATTGCAAAACTTCACTGTGCGAAAGCAGCAGGAATTGTCTGAAAAAGAGCAAGCTTTTCAGGCGGAAGTAGCAACTTATCAACAGAAAATTGGCGTTATTTCTGCCGAAGCCCAGGCGCAAGAAGAAGAGCGATTAGGAGTACTTCAAAATGAACTTCTACAAGCGCAGCAAGCCGCTGAAACAGAATTACAGGAAAAGCAAAATGAATTGTTAGGCCCCCTTTATGAACAAATAGGCAATGCAATTAATACGGTAGCAGAACGAATGGAGCTAACCTATGTATTAAATACAACAACAAGTACCGGAGATTTGGTGATTCTATACGCTTCAGAAGACTACAGGGAAAAGTATGATATTACAGAAGCAGTAATGGAAGAATTAGGAATGTTTTGATTCCAAATAAACAAATGCTTAAAAGCCGGTTAATTCGTTTCATTAGCCGGTTTTTTTTATTTAACATTTTTTCTGCGGTTACGGATATAATCCTCAAAAATATATCCACCTAAATTATCTAAAGAAGCAAAATAAGCCTTTCCTTTATTGGCCTCGGTCATCTCTCTCACAAAGCTTTGCAGGTAAGGGTCGCTGGCAATCATGAACGTGGTTATTGAGATTTTATCCCTTCTGCATTTTACGGCTTCATCCAATACTTTATTTACGATTTTACGGTCTAAGCCAAAACTATTTTTATAAAGTCTGCCATTTTCAAACATACAGGATGGCTTACCATCTGTAATCATAAAAACCTGTTTGTTGGCATATTTTTTTCTCTGAAGGATATGCCTGGCTAATTCCAGGCCTTGTTTAGTATTAGTGTGATATGGACCAACTTTGAGATAAGGGAGATCTTCAACGGAAATTTGCCAGGCTTCATTACCAAAAGCCACGATGTCTAATGAATCTTTGGCATAATTATTCATTATCAATTCCGAAAGAGCCATTGCCACTTTTTTTGCCGGAGTGATTCTGTCCTCACCATAGAGGATCATTGAGTGGCTTAAATCGATAAGAAGAACGGTAGCCTGAGATGTGTAGTGATCTGTTTCATAGACTTCGAGATCATCTTCCTGGAGGCTTAAGTTATCTAAGTTACTATGCTGAAACATATTCAACATCGTTTTAACGGAATCTATCTGCCCGATGTCGTCGTTCTTATTCCAGCGTCTGGTTTCAGGTTGTCGTTCTAAACCCCTTCCGGTATGCTGCGTTTTATGGCTTCCAAAACTTCCTTTATCAAGGTTTTTGAATATTTCTTCTAGAGACCGTTGACGTAAACTACGTTCAGTTTTCCTCGTAATTACGATTTGTTGGCTCTCTTCATCCTGTTCTATATATCCCCGTTCCTGTAAATCTTCAATGAAATCGCCCATTCCATAGCCATCTTCAAATTGATCGGTGATACTATATTGTTTGTCCAACTCATTCAGCCAACGCAAAGCCTGACTTACATCACCACTTGCTATTGTAAGCAGCTGTTGGAATAAATCCCATAAAGTTTCGAAAGGTGCTTTACCATTACTGGCGCTAAACCTTTCATCCCATTCAAAATATTTGAAATCCATACTCTTTTATTTACATCAAGAATACAACTAACAGCAAAACAGTTCCATTTAATGTGATTATTACTTTTATATTCGTTGTTTATGAAAACGGATTTTGTAAGCAGAATAGAGATTGAAACCCAGCTTTGGAAAGAGGGGTTTCGGCGGGTAATGGGATTAGATGAGGTAGGAAGAGGGTGCTTAGCTGGGCCGGTTGTTGCAGCAGGGGTTATTTTCAAACCCGGTACTCTTATTGAAGAAGTACGAGATAGTAAGCAAATTCCAGGCAATGAAAGAGAAATTCTGGCTGAAAGAATTAAAGAAGAAGCCGATTTTTGGATTATAAAAGAAGGAAGTATTGCAACAATTGATTCTTTGAATATTCTTTGGGCTTCTATTAAAACAATGAAAGACTGTGCTGAAGAAAAAGGGGCTGATCCGGATTATTTGCTTGTAGATGGAAATCGCTACACAACCTCACTTGTACCACATACATGTATTGTAAAAGGTGATGATAAATCGATGACTATTGCTGCAGCTTCAATTTTAGCAAAAGTTTATAGGGATTCATTGATGCAGGAACTTCACAGCAAATATCCCGAATATGGATGGAATAGAAACGTTGGTTATCCCACTCCTGAGCATAAACAAGCTCTGGCCAAATTTGGATATACCCCTTATCATCGATTAAGTTTTAAGCTAGGGACAGATTCGATGTACAAAAAAAGCTAACGGTAAATACTGAATTCCCGTTTATGAAAATCCATATTCAAACATATGGCCAGCATCAGGGTATTTGTCAGATAAGCGGATCCCCCGTAACTAATAAATGGAAGGGGAATTCCAATTACCGGAAGTAAGGCAGTGGCACTACCAACATTTATAAAGAAATGCACGAATAAGACTGAAGTAACACTAACTGTTACCAGCTGGGCAAAAGGGTGTTTATGATTACCAGCAATAGAAAGTAAGCGTGTGAACAGAAAAATAAATAGTACTATAACTAATCCAGCCCCCAGAAATCCAAATTCCTCTCCAATTACGCAGAATACAAAATCAGTCCATTGTTCAGGTAAAAAGCGTAATTGTGTTTGTGTTCCCTCTAAAAAACCTTTCCCGGTAAGGCCACCAGAGCCGATAGCAGTTTTAGCCTGAATAACATTCCATCCTGCTCCGGTAGGGTCGTACGTTGGATTGGTAAAAGCAGTTATCCGAGCTATTTGGTGAGGTTGAAGAACCTCAGTTAAAGCAAGTTGAACCCCCAGAACCGTAAAAATTCCTGTAAAAAGAGAAGCAACGGTGAGCCAAACTCTTTTCTGGATTATGAAAATGGTAATAGTGAGGAGGATGATTGCCGCAACTCCGATTTGCCAACTCAGAACGGTTGCATAGAGAATTATAGCTGGAGAGATAATAAAAAGGGATACCCCATATGGTAACCCTGACCAAAAAAGCATAACCGGGATTAGTGCAAGGAAAATAATGGCGGTTCCAAAATCATTTTGAGC
>JAKSCW010000228.1 GCA_022360375.1 Balneolales bacterium | reverse complement strand
CCTTCAGCAAGATCCGTGAGGATGCTTCTTGAATCAAGAACAGGTTCATCTCTTAAAGCGGTTACCTCTGAGGAAACCACAACAAACCGTTCGAAAATAGAGGCTAAAGGAATGTCTTCAACATAAATTTGATCATTGAAAATGATTTCCAGAGTCACAAATTCATCGGTGCCATATTCAAAGGTTTCCGGATTTAAGCCATCTAAAAGGTTTATCGTATACCGCCCGTTAATAAAAGGGATATCATTCCCCAGCGCTAAGATTTCCTGGCTATCATATATAGTGTAAGAAGGAACCACGCCGGCAATAGGATCAGTGGTTACCGTATCCGTTTCCTGGATTGTACCGGTTTTACGCAGCAGGCGTGTTTCTCCGGTGGATGTAGGTTCTCCGGTAGGGTTCATGTTCAGAAACGAGGTTAACACCACAAACCCGGCGGTGGCATATAAAATATTCTCTGCAAAACCTGGGTTATCCGTGCTGACCGCAGATGCGGTGGCAAGCCCTGCCCCTATCGAACCAATTAAAATAGATCTAAGGCTCGGTGTATACCGTTGGATATAGCGATCCGTTTGAACCCTTTGAGCATATTCAAAAGTATTTGCCGCTTTTAATTCATAAAAGGCGATTGGATTATCCGGTGTTATTTCGCCTGTCCGGGTTAAAAAGAATTCAGAATCAAGCAACTCAAAATCATTCCGGTCGGTAGCGTATTGATCCACAACCACCCATTTTGAACTGGAGCACGCTCCACCCAAAAGGCTGATAATCAGCAACATTATGTATGTATATTTTAAGCCCATGGGGTTTGTTTCGACGCCAATGCTATTTTTGCCGCATCAATGGCTATTACAAGTTCTTCGTTCGTAGGAATAACACACACATCTACTTCAGAATTACTTGTATTTATCAAATGGTTTTTTGGTTCCACATTTAAGTGTTGATCTAATTCTATGCCGGCATACTCCATTCCTTCCAGCACTTTATTTCGGATTTGAGGAGCATTTTCACCAATTCCTCCGGTAAATATAATTGCATCCACTCCATTCATCGCCGCGATGTAGGAACCGATATATTTTTTAGCCCGGTAACAGAATACATCGATTGCCTCTCTGCATCTTCTATCGCCGTTTTCAGCTTCTTCAAGGAGATCACGCATATCAGCGGCATATCCGCTTAATCCAAGCAGACCGCTATGTTTATTGAGCAATGCATGAACATTCGCCAGAGATAATTCCTCTTTCTCTATGAGATAGAATAAGATAGATGGATCAATATCTCCACTTCGGGTTCCCATAACTAACCCTTCCAATGGAGTGAATCCCATACTTGTATCATAAGAATTCCCATCTTTGATCGTAGTGATTGAACCCCCGTTCCCGAGGTGACACGTAATTATTTTAGATCCATTTTTGGCCTTACCCGACAGTTTATAATACTGGCGGCTTACGTAATAGTGGGAAGTACCATGGAAACCATACCTTCTGATCTTATACCTGCGGTACAAACGATTGGGTATTCCATACAAAAAGGCATGCTGTGGAATGGAGTGATGGAATGCCGTATCAAATACAGCTACATGCGG
>JAKSCW010000505.1 GCA_022360375.1 Balneolales bacterium | reverse complement strand
ATTTACCTTCTGCTCTCAGGTACCGCTCCACCTCCTGATCAATGGTAGTGTTCATAAACATTGCCAGAATCATTGGTGCCGGGCCATTGATAGTCATTGATACCGAAGTAGTTGGAGCAGTAAGCTCAAAGCCGGAGTAAAGCTTCTTCATGTCATCCAGGGTGCAAATACTAACTCCCGAGTTTCCAATTTTTCCATAGATATCGGGACGATAACCCGGATCCTCACCATACAGTGTTACCGAATCGAATGCGGTAGAAAGCCGGGCAGCAGGTAAACCCTCACTTACGAAATGGAACCGTTTATTCGTTCGCTCAGGAGTTCCTTCCCCGGCAAACATCCGGGTAGGGTCTTCACCTTGTCGTTTAAACGGAAATACCCCTGCTGTAAATGGGAAGTAACCTGGAAGATTTTCTTTTAAAGCAAACCTAAGTCGTTCACCTGCATGTTTTGTATCAGGAAGGGCTACACGCGGAATTTTTAGTCCACTCAAAGATTCGTGATACAACTTATTAGCAATTTTTTTGTCACGAATCTGAACCACAAATTCATCCTGTTTATACTTTTCATACAGAGCATCCCATTCATCGAGAATCTTTCTGGGAAGTGGCCCCAGATGATCTTCCCAATGCGCTCTCATTGCAGAAAGTTGTTCAACCATTTCTTTGGAAGACTCCCCTTTCCAGCTTTTCAACTGTTCGATCGTCCCCCGGACTTCGTCCCATTTTGAAGCAATTTCCACCTGTTTTTCCACCCACACGTGATAATCACGAACGGATTCTGAAATTTCCGACAAATAGCGAACCCGCTTCCCCGGGATGATGGCCTGTGCCTCAATATCTGTAGCAGGCTCAGAATCCGTGAATAACTGCTTTTCCCACGTTAATTCATACTTCGCATTTATTTCATCAACCAATGCGCTAAACAAGCGGTTAACCCCTTCGTCGTTGAATTGAGCTGCAATCGTTGGGAAAACAGGCATCGATTCGGGATTCGCATGCCATTGGCCAGAATTTCGCTGCATCTGTTTGCGAACATCCCGTAACGCATCTTTTGAGCCTTTCTTTTCGAATTTGTTTAACACAACAAAGTCAGCCAAATCCAGCATGTTAATTTTTTCAAGCTGGGTTGCTGCACCATACTCACTAGTCATTACATATACAGAGATATCGGTCAGGTCAACAATTTCAGTCCCGCTTTGCCCGATTCCACTGGTTTCCACGATAATCAAATCAAAACCTGCCGCTTTGTACAACTGGATAACGCCTTCAAGTGCCTCACTGGTAGAACGGTTTGATGCACGGGTAGCCAAACTTCTCATATACACTCGCGGAGTATCGATACTATTCATTCGTATGCGATCACCTAATAAAGCACCGCCTGTTTTTAACCGGGATGGGTCCACGGAAACTATGGCAATATTTAAATCCTCAAATTCTGTCAAAAAACGACGAACTAACTCATCAGTCAACGAGCTTTTCCCTGCCCCTCCTGTACCGGTAATACCTATTAACGGAATCTTATGTTCAGTATTAATTAACAGTTCTTTTTCATTATCTAACAATAATTTATCACTTTTAAACTCAATCAATTCTTCATGATGTGCTTCAAGAGCAGTAATGCATTTGGCCAGAGTTTTAACTTCCTTTTCCTGAACTTTTGAGATCTCCAGTTTTGCTTCTTTAACCGGGTCAAAATCACATTCCTTTAACATATAATTAATCATCCCCTGGAGCCCCATTTTGCTGCCATCTTCTACAGAAAAAATTCGTGTAACACCCGCCCTGTGCAAATCTTCAATCTCTTCCGGCACAATAACACCACCACCACCACCAAATACTTTGATGTATTCCGCACCATTTTCCCGAAGTAATTCAATCATGTATTTAAAGTATTCCACATGCCCACCTTGGTACGAACTAATCGCAATACCCTGCACATCTTCTTGAATGGCGCAGTTCACAACCTCATGCACTGAACGATTATGGCCCAGATGAATTACCTCAGCGCCGGAGCTTTGCAGAATGCGCCGCATTATGTTAATGCTGGCATCATGGCCATCAAACAGGCTTGCTGCTGTTACAAACCGGATTTTGTTTTTGCTTTGGTATGGTGTTGATGAATAGAGTTCTTCCTCGGAATAATTCCCCTGATCGGTGTTTTCCTTGGTTTTTATAGACATCTGAATAGTTTTATAATTTTATGGAAGCGGTTCCAATGATACAAAATCTTGATGAATTCAAGTTATAAACAATGTGAACTAGAAGCTAATTATCACTTCGGAGGTAAAACCGGTACGAATGTTCAGGTCAGACCTTATATAGATTGGTTCTGGTTTCCTGTAAGGTTCCACACTCCCTCTATCCCAGATTTGGTTCCCATTTTCATCTTTAAAAATTCGCAATTCATAGGTTATCGGTGCCAGGTTTTCTATCTCTACCGAACTGGTCATTACTGAATCAATCAAAATGTTTTGTTCTTTATTAATGATCTGATAGTAATACAGTGAAGTAGAGTCTGGGTTTTCGATACGTAGTTCCAGGCCACCTAATTCAATTAAATCCCAAACTTCTGGCCTGAATATGGACCTTCGTTGAGTAACCGGGTTCCAGATCAGGAACTGCATATCCACACCTTCAATCCAGCTGCCTTGCGGAAAAACTCTGAGGATATTGTTTTCAGTTTGAATGTTGGGCCAATCATCAAAATCCACATCTCCTTCAATAACTACCAGTGAATCAATTATTTCCGGCGTGTTTATTGGAGCAGCATAGGTGACCTGGAAAGCCTGAGTTGGAAAAAGTCCGTCTTCGGTATCAATACTGATAATTCGTTGCAATGTGGTGTCCTCCTGGGAGCTCCCCTGGAACAGAATCCCCGAGGTAACGGCAGCATTTCCGGAAGCGTCAACGATGCCCCCTGCTTCTAAAGAATAAGTAGCTGTTTCACTTAACGGTTCGCGGGATCGTGCGTAAAGAATAAATGCATCCGGATGATCAATGTACAAAGGATCTGCTTCCGTGCTTACATTACCCAGAGAATCCAATACCTGAATTTTCACGTGTTCGTCTAACTCCAGGTTTTCATTAAACCGTAATCTTAATCTCCGGTCTGAAAACATTCCAACTCCCTGTAATTCGGGAGAAAGAGTGTCGGGACGATCCACATAAATCTGTTCAAGGCTAAGTGTATCGGCTTTATCCACATAAATCGAATCCACAAAAAAGGATTGGGCAAGTTCGGTTTCCCTATCCCAAACTTTATTCCTGTTCCTGTCATCCAAATAAATCGCTTTGTATGTACCTGGTCCTAAATAGGAAAACCGGAATACCCCTCCTGTATCCGTTTCAGCCTGGTACGTTGCTTTCTGAGTAAGATCAAAAGGCTCCCTGTATAAAAATACTTTTTCCGCCTCAATGGGGGTACCATCATTCGCCGATCTCACCCTTCCGGTTATTGTACTCTCATCTATTTCATCCCCGGTGGAAACCGCCACTATTATTGGAGCGCCCATTTTATTGTTTCTCGTATCTGAAATGTTCCCTCCCAGTGAAATGATTATTGTTGTGGAATCGGGTAGTTTATCATCGAATTCGAGACTCAATCTTTTTCTTTTCCACTTTGTTGAAAAAGTAAGCCCTAAATCCGGTTCAACATTAATATTATTGTTTACAGAGTTCCTGTTAATGTATTCGTTGAAATGAAAATGAAAGGTTTTTCCATCAAAGTTAGTGGTACCGGTTACCGGTTCTGATTGTATGAGCACCGGTCCTTGTTTGTCGGGTGGACCTCCGGTAGGACTAATGGGAGTTGCACAGGCAATTACTAATAGTACAACAATAATAGGTAAATGATTTTTCTCAAAAATCATGAACGACTTCGAAATTCTGTTAGAAATTTATAGCGATATTGATAAAAATTTATGTGCATTGACCTACTAAGGGTATCTTCGGAGTAGATGAATTCGCAAAGATATAGAAATAAAGGTTAAGTGTTGGGTATGTTCCAAATAAAGGGTTCCTATTACTTTTTATTGCTTGCAATACTGTTCTTAGGGTCTTGCGCGGCGTACATGCTCGATTCAGCACAAACAGATCTCAGAAGTTCTTTTGCTAAGGGTGATTTTCAGGAAACTGCTAACTTACTCTCTGATTTCGAAAAGAAGGAAGTTTATGAAAATAAAGACCGGGTGCTTCTTCTTTTGGAACAAGGAACCATCAACCATTTTGCCGGAAATTATAAAGAAAGTAACTCTTACTTTGAAAGTGCAGAATATGAAATCGAAGACCTTTTTACCAAAAGTATAACCCGGGCTATCCAGTCGTTTGTTATCAATGACAATAAACTTGCATACGATGGAGAGGACTATGAGGACATTTACCTTAATGTTTTTAAAACGCTCAATTACATTCATCTTGATGATTTAGAGGGAGCATTAGTGGAAGCCCGAAGAGTTTCCTACAAACTGGGTGAATTGAACACAAAATATAACGGCCTTGTAGAGGCTTTAGCCAAAGCAGATACATCCGGAGTTGACCCCGATAAATGGAAAACCGGAGAAACAAATATCCAAAATAGTGCCATGGGACACTACCTCTCTACTATTTTATTCGCAAAAACAGGCAAACCCGACGACGCGCGAATTTCTTACAATAACTTGCTGAAATCATATTCTGATCAGCCTTCAGTTTATAACTTCAAAGCTCCTGCTTCTCAGGAGTTGATGATGCTTACAGAACCTGGGAGCTACAATGTATTAGTGAGCGCTTTTACAGGACGGTCTCCCATAAAAGAACAAAACGATATCCGGTTTTACTGGGAGCCTACTGATAGCTATTTCAAATTTTCCCTGCCCGGTTTAGTCCCGTTCGATTCAGAAGTTGGAACGGTAAAGATTGTGGTTAACAGCCAGTTCCCACAAGAAGTGTCTTTAATTGAAAATATGGATTTAGTAGCCCAGGAAGTATATAAAGTAAAGGAACCCATTATTTATGCTCGCTCACTGGTACGTTCTGCCATAAAAACGCTTGCTTCCGATCAAGCCAGAAATAGAATCTCTGAAGAAAATGAAGCACTGGGTTCTTTGTTCAATATTGTTGGTAAACTTGCCACAGAGGCTACGGAAAAGGCAGACCTGAGAAGCTGGCAAACTATGCCGGGAAAAGCGCATGCAACCATCCTTAATCTGCCGGAAGGAGAACACTTTATAGAAATTCAATACTTTAACAACTACGGAAATCTCTTATTCACAGATCTCCAAACGATAATGGTTTCGGAACAAGAGAATCTCGAACTTATAGAATCAATTTACTGGAATTGATATGAACACGATTAAGCTAATATTTGGGCTATCACTTTGCATGCTTACCGGTGCAAGTGCTTGTAAAACTCAACAGAGTACACAGGAAACGAATACCGTTTCGGGGGTTCCTGAGTGGGTGAATAACCCCAACAGAGAGTACAGCGATGCAAGATATTTAATGGCTGTTGGTAGTGGAGATTCCTTCGAAAACGCCAGGTCAAGAGCCTATGGAAATCTTACCCAGATTTTCCGTTCTCAAATTGATGGCAGCCAGCAACTGATTTCTGAATTCACGGAATCATCAGAAAATAATGCAGCATTTACTTCTAACGAAACAACCCGCCTTCTGAATAATATTCGCATTGAAGCTACCGAAGAATTAATGAATACTGAGGTTTTAACTTCAGACGTTGGGACTGATGGGCGCTATTATGTTTTGGTTGGAATGAACAGATCTTCATCGCTAGAGGTGTATACCAACGAGATTCAAGTCAATGAGACAAAAATTAATACCCTAACTCAAGGAAGCAGTACACAGGAAAGTGTATTCAGGAAATTGAGCTTAGCGAAAGAAGCATTGATACTTGCGAAAGTGAATGATAACCTGGCACGACAGCTTGAAATAATCAGCCCTGGAAATTTCGATCGAAATCAAACCACAGCCAGGGTCACTGAAGCTGAATCCAGGTTCTCTGAAGTTCAGGAACAGGCTGTTGTTTCTATTGACATGAATTCACACAATGCGGTACTTAGAGATGCTGTTTCAAAAACTATCCAGGAACAGGGTTTTTCTATTTCAGGTCCGGAGAACTCTGTGTTACAATTGTCAGTGAATTATAATGCACAAGAAGCAAATCTGAACAGAGATGATGCTGAATTTGTAACCTGGAATTTAAGTATTTCAATCTCAGAACCCGGAATGGAAAGAAGCTACCAAACCTTTACAACCCGGGGGCGTGACGGAGCCCTTTCCCTGGTTGATGCATTTAAACGTGCCGAGCTAACCGCATCTAAAGAAATTGAAACGAAATTTTCTGAATTTTTGAATAACCAACTTTCCTTGCATAACTGATATGAAACACCTTCTTGTTATAACTATTCTTTTTACTCTTGCCTGCTCATCATCAAAAGAAGTAACCAGAGTTGCTGCTGATACACAAACAGATCTTTCCGGGCGCTGGAATGATAGTGATGCCCGCCTGGTGGCCGATGAAATGATTGAGGATGCACTATCCCGCCCATGGATTGAAAACTTCAAGGCAGACAATAATCAAAACCCTGTGGCCATGATAGGCCGTGTTAGAAACGAGACCATGGAACACATAGACACCGAGGTTTTTACGAAAGAAATGGAACGTGCGTTTGTGAATTCGGGCAGAGTTAGCGTGGTGGCAAACACGTCAGAAAGTAAGCAAATTCGTGATGTTCGGGTTAACCAGCAAAGTTTTGCTTCCCTTGAAAGTGCTGCGGCTTTGGGTAAAGAATTAGGAGCAGATTACATTGTGATTGGGAATATCAGCTCCATACTTGACGAAACCGAAAACGGGCGCACAGCTTCCATTTTTTATACCGTTAACCTGGAAATGATTGATGTAGAAACAAATCAAAAGGTTTGGATTGGTAACAAACAGATTAAAAAAGTAATTGAAAGACGCAGGCTCAGAGGCTAAACCATGATCCTCTCCCACTCTGCTATTTATACCGATTACTATGAGCTAACAATGGCTCAGGGCTATTTTCTTTCCGGAAGACATAAAGAACCCGCAACTTTTGACTATTTTTTCAGGAAATGCCCTTTTAATGGTGGGTATGTAATTTTTGCCGGCATATCTGATTTTCTGAATCTACTCTCCGATTTTCATTTCAAAGACGATGAATTACAATTTCTAAAGGAAAAAGGTTTTAAACAAAACTTCCTTAATTACCTCAAAGATTTTCGGTTTAAGGGAAACATTTATGCCGCCACTGAAGGTGAAATCATTTTCCCAAATGAACCGGTTGTCCGGGTTGAGGGGAATCTTGTTGAAGCCCAAATCGTGGAGACCCTACTTCTAAACATCCTCAATTTCGAAAGTTTGGTTGCCACAAAATCATCCAGAATTCGTTCAGTAGCCGGTAACAAAACTGTGCTGGATTTCGGGTTGCGGCGTTCACAGGGTTTCGGTGGAATCCAGGCCTCCAAAGCTTCCGTTATAGGCGGACTTGATGGTACTTCGAACGTATATTCCGCACTTATTTATGGATTAGAAGTTAGCGGAACCATGGCCCATTCGTGGATTCAATCATTTGAAGATGAAATCACTGCTTTCAGAGCATACGCTGAATACTACCCGGATAATTGTGTACTCTTAGTTGATACGTATGACACGTTAAAAAGCGGGGTCCCCAATGCCATTAAGATAGCACAGGAATTAGAAAGAAATATATTCTGTT
>JAKSCW010000447.1 GCA_022360375.1 Balneolales bacterium | reverse complement strand
ATCAGTAAGATATTTTTCTATGAACAGGTAACTTTCTGCGAGCCGTTCTTTTCGCTCATTTGACTTGAGTTTAAGGTAGTTGTTAATATGAACAGCAGTAGCATGGGATTGATTAGAACTGGTTATTCGGGAAGTGAGATAACCAAACAGATCATCGATTGTTTCACTAAAAAACTGGTTGGATAGTGAAGTGTGCTGTTGTTTTTTAAAAACGGCCAGTATGTCTCTAAGGAACCCCATATAAAAAAAAGAAGCCGGTTTTTACCGGCTTAAATTAAGCTTTACTGGCTTGATAAATCTTGTAGAAACCAAAAGCTGATAAACCCCAGGTGGTCATTAAGGCAACGAACCATGCAATTTTACCAAGTGGTTGGTTTAGTAACATTTCAAAAATATCCACACCAAAAAAATTTGTAATCTGGAGACTTAGGTGGCCAACTGCCATAACCAAAAATCCCCATGCAAGATAAACCATACCTCTTCCAAAAACTCCACCTTTCAAAGTTTGTGCTGTTTTAAAACTATACACAATACAAACCAGTAAGAAGGGCAATTCAAGAATGCCAAACCATTGTTCTATTCCCAGTTCATTCATTATTTCATAGTTAGGTTAGTGTTTCTAAAGCAGAATAATTAACAATTTTAAACCCTAAGTCAATTACGTTAAGGATTCTTAAAGTAAAGACAATTAACTTGAGTACATTATACAGCAATCGATTTAGACCAAAATGAAGACAATAGCCCAGTTAAGTTATATTCCGTTAGCCACCCATAACCCAACAGAAAAGGTTCAGGAATTGCTAGAGCACATTGCTCAGCATTCTATTCAAATTGAAGTGGGATACCTATCAACAACCATTATAGGAGAGACCGATGAAGTGTTTAAAGTAATTCGGGAAGTTTATGATACCATGGCGCTTGAGAAAGAACGCTTTCGGTTCCATGTGGAATTACTTAGCCCGGAAAAGGATTAATACATACCAGAAACAATTTCTTCTGAACCATTCCCCTTATTCGTATCTTTGTCCTTTTTAGGAAGAGACGCACCGATCACATTACATGAACAAAATTCGTAA
The DNA here is from genome assembly GCA_022360375.1 of Balneolales bacterium. Lineage (GTDB taxonomy): Bacteria > Bacteroidota > Rhodothermia > Balneolales > Balneolaceae > HXMU1420-13. The sequence goes on along the minus strand of JAKSCW010000447.1, from coordinate 1,405 downwards.
TTTTTGCATTATTGCGCATATAGACCATGGTAAATCTACCCTGGCTGACCGACTTCTGCAAATGACGGGCACTATTAGTGAGCGCGAAATGCAGGAACAGATCCTGGATAACATGGACCTGGAGCGTGAGCGTGGGATTACCATCAAAAGTCACGCTATAAAACTGGATTATCATCGGCCAAATGGAGAGGTATTTCAGTTCAATTTAATTGATACTCCCGGCCATGTTGACTTCGCGTACGAAGTTTCCCGTGCATTGAAAGCATGTGAAGGGGCTATTTTGGTAGTGGATGCCACTCAGGGAATTGAAGCCCAGACTATTTCAAACCTTTACCAGGCCATCGAACAAAATCTTGAAATTGTCCCCGTTCTTAACAAAATCGATTTACCAAGTTCTGATCCGGAAGGCGTAGGTCAGCAAATTATTGATTTAATCGGTTGTGAAATGGAAGATATTCTAATCGTTTCAGGCAAAACCGGAGAGGGAGTACCTGCCTTACTCGAAGCAATTGTGGAACGCGTACCAGGACCTGAGCAAGAGTATGATAAACCTCTGAAAGCACTTATTTTCGATTCTGTGTTCAACACATATCGTGGCTCCGTGGCTTACGTACGAGTAATGGAGGGCGTGCTTCGAAAGGGAGAGCTATTCAAATTCATGGCTAATAAAGAAGAGTATAATGCAGAGGATATTGGCTTTTTGAAAATAAATTATCAGCCTACAAAAGAATTAAAAGCAGGTGAAGTAGGGTATGTGATCGGCAGTGTTAAATCTTTGCAGGACGTACGGGTTGGTGACACGATCACCACCGTAAAAAATGCTGCTGAAGAACCGATTTCGGGATATCAGGAAGCTAAACCGATGGTTTTCAGTGGTATTTTTCCAACGAGCAGCGAAGATTTTGAAGATTTAAGAACCGCGCTCGAGAAGCTGAAGTTGAATGATGCGTCACTCACTTATGAACCAGAAACCTCAAAAGCACTGGGATTTGGGTTTAGAGCAGGTTTCTTAGGACTCCTGCATATGGAAATTGTGCAGGAACGCCTTGACAGGGAATTTGACATTGATATCATCACTACGGTTCCCAACGTTCAATACGAGGTAAAACTCGAAGAAGGAGATACGATTACCGTAGATAATCCAAGCCAAATGCCTGGGGTAGGTGACATTTCTGATATTTTTGAGCCGTATATAAAAGCAAGTATCATCACTCCAGCCGATTTTATAGGTCCGATTATGAAGTTGTGCCAGGAACGCAGAGGAGTATACGTGAACCAGCACTTCATGCAAAACAATCGGGTTGAAATAACCTACGAGTTGCCTATGGCAGAAGTAGTGTTCGATTTTTACGATAAGCTAAAATCAGGAACAAAAGGGTATGCTTCACTCGATTATGAGTTTATT
>JAKSCW010000501.1 GCA_022360375.1 Balneolales bacterium | reverse complement strand
ACTATTGTTTTTCCACGTTTTCCATACATTTTTTCGATGTACTCCTTGATTTTGGTAATTGGCTGATCTTTAGGGAGCACTCCCGAAATGGCGAAGAAGCAGGTTTGCATTACGGTGTTGATACGAATTCCAAGATTTGCTTCCTGGGCTACTTTATAGGCATCAATCACGAACAATTTCAGCTTCTTGGTGAGGATTTGTTCCTGTACTTTTTTTGGAAGCTTGTTCCACACTTCATCTGCACCAAATGGACTGTTCAACAAGACGGTTGCTCCATCCGCAGCGAGGGCCAGGGTATCATACCTTTGCAGAAACCCAAACTGGTGAATACCTATAAAATTGGCATTTTTAATTAAATATGGACTCTTTATAGGTTGATCCCCAAAGCGCAAATGCGAAATGGTTCGGGCTCCCGATTTTTTGGAGTCGTATACGAAGTAGCCCTGTGCAAATAAATCGGTTTCTTCCCCAATAATCTTGATTGAATTCTTATTCGCGCCTACGGTACCGTCAGAACCTAATCCCCAGAAAACAGCACGGGTGGTTTCCTCTGGTTCGATATCGAATTCAGTATCGAATTCGAGGGAAGTATGAGTCACATCGTCATTAATGCCAATGGTAAAATGATTCTTAGGGGTCGCTTTTTCCAGTTCTTCGAAAATGGTTTTCACCATTGCGGGAGTGAATTCCTTGGAAGAGAGTCCATACCGCCCGCCAATAATTTTTGGAATGGACGAGAATTTTGGTTTTTCAGAGGATTGATCTTCAATCAGGGCTGTAATCACATCCTGGTAGAGTGGTTCACCCATTGCTCCGGGTTCTTTCGTCCGGTCCAAAACGGAAACAGATGTAACGGTCTCCGGCAGAACCGATATTAAATGCTCCATGGAAAATGGGCGGTACAACCGAACTTTCACCATCCCTGCTTTTTCACCTTTAGTAACCTGGTAATTCACCGTTTCTTCTACGGTTTCCGCACCGGATCCCATCACGATGATCACTTTTTCAGCGTTAGGGGAACCAACGTAATCAAAAGGCCGGTAACTGCGACCGGTAAGTTCTTCAAATTCCCGCATCACATTTTCAACGATAGCAGGGGTAGCAAAATAGAAAGGGTTGGAAGTTTCGCGTCCCTGGAAGAAGACATCCGGGTTTTGAGCAGTTCCGCGGATGAAGGGATTTTCGGGGTTCATACCGCGGTCTCTATGCGCTTTAATGAATTCCGGTTTCATCATTTTGCTGATCACTTCATCGGGAATGACTTCAATTTTGGAAATTTCATGCGAAGTGCGGAATCCATCAAAAATATGAAGAAACGGGATGCGTGATTCGAGGGTAGCTGCCTGGGAAATAAGGGCAAAATCCATGGCTTCCTGAACGGAATTGGCAAAGAGCATGGCCCAACCGGAAGAACGTACGCCCATTACATCGGTGTGGTCGCCGAAAATAGAAAGAGCCTGTGTTGCAACGGAACGGGCGGCAATATGAAAAACGGTAGGTGTGAGTTCACCCGCTATTTTGTACATATTGGGGAGCATGAGAAGTAAGCCCTGGCTGGCCGTGAAAGTTGTGGTGAGGGCTCCTGCCTGTAAGGAACCATGAACGGCACCGGCAGCACCACCTTCACTTTGCATTTCAATAATTTTGGGAATGTCCTGCCAAATGTTTTTCTGGCGTTTAACTGCCCAGGCATCAGTCCACTCTCCCATAGGGGAAGCGGGAGTGATAGGATAAATAGCAATGACCTCATTCGTTTTGAAGGCTACGTGAGCGGCAGCCTCGTTACCATCCATTGTTCTGATAATCGTTTTCATGATATTCCCCTATTTCCTTTAAGCAACAAAAGAACATTAACAGGTCAATATGAAATTTGAATGAATTTAGTAAAAAAGCGCTTTTTTGAAGGTTAAGGGCGTTTTGTACAAGTTAATTGACGATGAAATCTTTTTCTTTGAAGCAGAATTTTCTTTAAAAATAAAACTCATGTTCACATCGCTAAAATGATCTGCTAAAGCAAAATGCTAACATACTACACCAAAAGTATATAACAGCGAAATTGTATGGGTATCGAATAATTAAAAAGAAAGGCCTTCAAGACATGGATAACTTGGGAAAAGTATATATTTCGAAGAGCAATATCTCCATATGAATAAAACAGTCCTTTTTTTCGGGAAAGTATTAATTGCCTGTGCGTTGGTTTGGTTCTCGGACGAAATCCCTGCCCAAACTGTTTTCTCCGGGCATGATTTTGTGGTCACCCAATTCGGGATGGAAGAAGGCCTTCCCCAGAGCTCTGTTAATGATATCATCCAAACCAAAGATGGGTATATCTGGCTGGCTACATTTGGAGGCTTGGTTCGGTTTGACGGCCAGACCTTTACTACCTACAATAGGTTTAATACCGAGGGAATGATTTCCGATCGACTTACAAAGTTGTATGAAGATCAGGAAGGAGGAATATGGGTAATTTCCGAAAATCTACGTCCATTTTTAATGCGTTTTAAGGATGGAGTAATTTCATCATATCCTTTTGATGTGAATTCAGGAACCACGGTGGATTTAGGTCAGGACAAGTTGGGCAACATATGGTATTCCGCGTATAATGAAGTATTTAGATTTACAGGAGAAACATTTGAGCCTTCAGAAATTTCCACGAACTCTATTCAGGTTCAACAAGCATTAAATGATACAATGGGGGTCTGGTTACCCGGTAGAGATAAGATTTATAAGACCTTAGGCGATTCAGTGATCTTAATGGAAGAGAATACCGACGCGACTTATGGAAGGTTTATAAACCATATTCACGAATACCCTAAACATTCAGGGAATTTCTTTTATGGAACTGATGGAGGTGGAATTATCTATAAAACCAGGGATGGTGACCAGCGTTTTACTATAGAAAATGGACTTCCCAGCCGGTTCATATTGGATTTTGAATTCTTCCCCAATGGCGTTGTATTTGGTGAACTTTTTAATGCCATTGTGTACTGGAATGGATCAGAATTTGTGGAGTTTCCAACCTCTTATTTTCCTTCTGATACCCAGTTCAAATCCATGCTGATAGATAACGAGGGTAACTACTGGGTGGGTACTTCAGCAAGAGGGCTTTTTCGATTGCAGGAAAGAGTGATAACGATGATTGATGCAGAGCTGGGGCTTGGTAATGATATCATGCTGAGCCTTACAAAGCTCCGGAATGGGAATATGCTCTTTTCAACAAACTGTGGAGGGATTTATGAATGGGATGGTGTGGAAACCACCTATTCAGCTATACATGAGTATTTTAAAAGTTATTGCAACTGGAGTGTATTTGAAGACTCCAAATCCAGGATTTGGATAGGAAGTAGAGGGCTATACTTAACAGAATCGCTTAATGAACCTGGAAGATATTTTACTGAAGAGGACGGTTTTACCGGGGTTTCCATTTTCTCAATCTTTGAGGATTCCGATGAGAATATATGGGTGGGCGCACAAAATGGTGTATTCAAATATGATGACAGCTTATTTACTTATTTCTCTACAGAGGATGGACTATACCATAATACAGTAAGAACCATATATGAAGATAAGGAAGGTACTATTTGGGTTGGATCTGCAGGACTACACAAAATCGTTGATGGAAAGGTTGAAAAAATTGAATTACTCGATACCAGTAATTTTGACCTGGTTGAACAGCCCCAGGTACGAAGCATTTACCAGGATGCTGATGGAGCAGTTTGGATTGGGACCTATGGGAATGGCTTGTTTAGATATAAAGACGGGGAGGTTGTGCAACTCACTGTAAATGATGGGCTATTCGATAATATCATATCTCATATTGTTGAAGATGAGTTTGGTAACTTCTGGATGGGGAGTAACCGGGGGATTTCCAGGGTTTTAAGCGCAGATTTGAATGACTTCATCAATGGAAACATTCCTGAGATTAATGCCTATTCCTTTGGAGCAAAAGATGGAATGAATTCATCCGAAACGAATGGAGGCTTTCAACCTAATGCAGTTGTAGATGATGAAATGAACATCTATTTCCCAACCGTAGCCGGGGTAGCAGTAGTTAATACCAGGAAAGTCACCCAAAATAGTACTCCGCCACCTGTTTTTATAACCGGTTTGCGAACTTCGGAAGGCCAGGTGCCCTTAGAGGAATCTATTTCCCTGCCTTATGGCACTCCATTCCTGGAAATCGATTATACCGCAGTGAATTTCACAGATCCAGACAATGTGAATTTCAGATACAAACTTGAGAACCTTAACCAGGACTGGATTGAAGTAGGAAACCGAAGAGAGGCTTTGTATTCGAGCATTCCTCCCGGTATCTACACTTTTCGGGTAATTGCCAGCAATAGTGACCGGGTTTGGAATGAAGTAGGGGATTCCTTTGAACTAACCATCATTCCGCCATTTTGGATGACCACCTGGTTTTATTCCGTCCTGGGACTGTTGTTCATTTCAGGTGGATTTGGAATGTACTACATCAGGGTGCAGCAGTTAAAAAAGGAAAATGAAAAGCAGAGGAGGTTTTCCCAGCAGCTTATTGATTCACAAGAGAAAGAGCGTCGGAGGATTGCGTCTGAACTTCATGACGGGCTGGGACAACAGATATTAGTAATCAAGAACAGGGCAGAAATAGCTCATCAGCTCATGGAGAATCCCGGGGAGGTAGCTGAGCAGCTAGATCAAATCCGGGATTCCGCCCAGGTATCTATTTCAGATGTGCGAAAAATAGCTCATAACCTGCGCCCGGTGCTCCTGGAGAATTTAGGATTGAAGGAGGCCTTACTCTCCTTGTTTAACGAGATAGAAGAAACCTCAGAAATAGAATGGGAGTTTGAAGTAGGAGAGGTGGATGATTTGATTCCAAAGGAGAAAGAGATCAACCTGTTTAGGGTAGTCCAGGAATCCATAAAGAATATTGAAGTGCATTCTGAAGCTTCGAAGGCTTCCATTCGTGTTAAGGTTGAAAAAAAGGGAATCCACTCCGAAATTATGGACGATGGTAAAGGAGTGGATGAAAAGCTAATAAAGGAATCAAACGGAATGGGTGTTGCTGGTATGAATGAAAGGGTGAAATCACTGGGAGGCGAGTTGTTTATTCGCTCAAATATACCCTCCGGTACCATTGTATCATTTAAAATCCCGCTAGAATAGTATGAATGCTCCAATAAGGATATTAATTGCCGATGATCATGCCCTCATTCGTGAAGGGATTAAAAAAGTGCTGGAGGCCAACACCGAATACCTTGTTGATGAGGCTAAAGACGGGGAAGAAGCCTTAACACTGTATGAGCAGAATAACTACGATGTAATCATCCTGGATTTTGAAATGCCGAAACTCAATGGTTTTGAAGTATCTAAAAGAATGCTGGGGGAGAACCAGGAATTAAACATCGTTATACTCACTATGTTCAGGCAGGAGTCTTTATTCAATAAAGCCATTGATTTGGGAGTGAAGGGCTATTTAACCAAAGAGAATACGGTAACCGAAATTGTTGCCTGTGTTGAGAAAGTTCTGGGTGGAGGGCATTATATCAGCCCTTCTATTTCAGAGTTGATTATCCAGAGAAACCGGAAGAAAAAACTGGCGGGTCACCTTGACCTTGATTCCAGTTTAACCTCCACTGAATCTACCGTAATGAACCTTCTGGCTGAAATGAAAACGAACCAGGAAATAGCCGATGAATTGGGAGTAAGTATTAAAACCATTCAAAATCACCGGAATAATGTATGCAAAAAACTGGGATTGAATGGAACCCATGCTCTGTTGAAATATGCAGTGCAGAACGCGCCGTTTGTGGGGTAGTGTTTATATAAAGTACACTGAATTATTGCTCATTCGTGGATAGTTATTAGTTATTGGAAGGTGCTTAACCAATAACCAAATACACTACATTTTATTCCTCGTGCAGGAAATGTAAGCTATGTGTAAAAAATCTAATAGCATTAATCAAAAAAACCCCAACAACTCAATGAAGGGGCTTTGATGCGTAATTAGTAATACAAAGTTAGTTCTGACAATAGTCGTTGGGAACATCAATACTTTTGGTTATTTCAGGTCCTTCTATAGTTAGAGTTTCAAATCCGGTTTTAGGTTGGCGCTCATTTTCAATAAGAATGAAAAACTCATATTCCGCTCCTTCTTCAACATTATTTATTGTTAAGGAGGCACTTTTTAATACTTTTTCAACCTCATCATAATCCCAATTGCTTGATCCTAGAGGAATCGATTGGAAGCGAGAATTTTCACCAACCTTTCTATAATAAAAGCTTGTGTTCGGAAGATTATCAACTCTGAGTGATTTCCCTGAATTTTCGCATTTAAGATTGGCAATTAATTTTGATTCTATGGCATTAGCAGGAGGTGGGGGTAGCTGAATCACTACAGTAGCTCCATTACTCAGGTCACTAAAATCTATAATAGTTGAATAATCCAGCCCATTTCCCTTGATAGTAACTCTTGAATTTGCTAATGGGATAGTGTTCCCCTCAAGAGGATCTATTTCATCTTTACTATCCCTTTCAAATGACTCATTAGTTTGGTTGTAATAATAGGTTTGATCAAAAGTATAACCTTCACTTTTTATTTGAACATCAAGTTGTGTCGCCGAATACTCCTCTGCTCCTCTGATATCAAAACGTATGTCCGCCATCTCGAGTTCTGCAACTATAGAATAATCTTCAAAGATATAAAATTGGATTTCCTCATTGTCCCAAAAAAATGGCCTGATATTGGAAAAATAAAAGTTCTGAAAAAAATCTGTAGAATTTGATAGGTCAGAATATAATGAGTAAAAACTCTCACCTTCTTTCGCCTCCCTAATCAGACCTCCACCGATCCAATCCCAAAATTCTAGTTTTCCGTTTATGTCAATTGGGTTTTCTATTATTATATCGCCTGATTCATAGTTAATATATTTTTGGTAACTACCAACATTTTTGTTGGCCTCATCAATTAATTGGTTCACATTACCAAAGTTGAACCCTAGAATTCCCAGGTTATAAGCGTAACCATCTTTGAGATAGTCATGGATTATTCCCGCGGCAAGATAAGGACTACCAGGAACTGGGTAATTGTATGCCATTTTGAGTTCGGCGGAAAAAAGTACTCTATAGTAGCTTGATCGATTGCCATTATGAAAAAAACCGTCAGTAATAAAATCAGGATTGGTGGTCCATGATCTTGCGGTTATTTCAAGGCTTGTAGGATGTATGCTTAGTATTATTCCATTAAATTCATAAGTATCAGGTATGTCAGTAAGTATCATTGGATAAGGTAACTGAATACCATCATTCGCTGTTTTAAGTGCTAAGTCGGGAGTTACAAATAACGGATCACCGGAGGTGGTATCGAATGGAGCGGGCATGGGGAGTGCGAGACCATTTTCATCCAAAGGCGCGGTATTCGTTGACACCGAAATATTTTCAGGTAAATTAGTGAGGGAAAACAGATCGAAATCAAGAGAAGTGTACCCCGTATCTGATAATGATATACTGGTACTTTGTGATAAATACCCTTCGGCAGAAATTTCTAAGATAATATCAATTGGAGAGCCTTGCGAAAGGGGAGAGGAATTACTGATTCCTATATTTAAAAAACCACCATCCGTTTCAATACTATCAATCCGATCCGAAAAAATATCTACAATGTATTGAGCACTTTCTTCATTAAAGACTACTTTAGTAGTTACATCAAGGGGAAGACCGGTATCATAATCATAAAAACCCATACCAACTACCGTTTCTATAGGTTCAAGACCCACTACAATAGCAAAATCATCTACAGCACTGTTAATCGGGCCGAAATCACAACTTGCAATCAGTATGGCAAGTACTACTAAACTATGTGTTAACCAACGTTTCATACTTCTATTCCTGAATTAGTTAGCATTTATAAAAGAGAAAGAAAGGCCCAGGCGTACTACCGGGTACCATTCAAATTCATTGAGCCCTTCCTGTAGGGAATTGGCATTGTCAGCGGTAGGAGCAATTAAGCCCGTACCACTCATGGTGATTTCCGGAGCACCTGTTCTGATCATGCCCAGGTCCATCGTAAATTTTAAGGGAAAACCTCCGCCTACCTGGTTGCCAAACCCAAGCCCGAAGTATGGGGACAAACCATCCGGGTAGACCAGGTTTGTGGTTAAGGTTCCTAACCGGTCAGGCTCAAAGGTGCGGTCTTCAAAGTCATAGGACTCATTTGGGATGGCGACTCCATCCAGTGCCCAATCCATTTTATAGAAGCCGGCCGTGACCCTTAAAAACTTTTTGAAGGGAAGGAAGTCAACCAGGAGGGAGTAGTTGCTCATATCCAGGTCGCCATCGTAATCAATGCCTACTTCCAGGTCGTTGTAAGAGCCTGTTTGGTTATAGGCAAAGGTGTGGAAGCCAATTCGGGCATTTACCCGTTCATGAATTCGGACGATACCTTCACCTCCGATTCCGTTAGAACCGCCGTTAATACCAACCGCGAATTTCTTTTGTGCATGACTATCTGCAGAAGTAAGCAATACCAGCAGGAAGCCAACTAGTAGTGTTGTAAGCCAATGTGTACCCATAAGACATAATTCTGTTACCGTTTGTCAAAAAATGGGTATAGAGGCACGTATAAACCATAGGGAGAGCTGCTCATTTTAATAAAGGCCATCTGGGTAGTACTACCTAGTAAATTGAGAATGTCTCCCCATTGTGGCTGAACCTATTTAATGGAACTTTGTATCGGAATGAAATCAGGGCACACCATGAAAGTGATGATCGTAGAGGATCACGCAGATATGAGGAAGATATTAAAGGCGGTAGTTATAGGAATGACTACAGGTGGAGTAGAGATCATCGAATGCGAGTCCGGGGAAGAAGCTGTATTGAATTACGAGATTTATCACCCGGATTGTGTACTCATGGATATTCAGCTAAAAAGTATGAATGGCTTTGAAGCTACTAAGAAAATTTGTGAGCAGGACGAACAGGCTAAAATCATTTTTGTATCCAGCCATGACACCCTTCAATTCAGGAAAAAAGCAGAAGCGTTACATGCTTTTGGTTTTGTATCAAAAGACCGGCTTTCTGATATCACCCCGCTTTTTCAATCCATCAGGAATACGAATTTGTCCTAAACCTTACATAGAGGGAGGTACTATCTGTTCCCCTCATACACACCCGCAGCAATGAAATATTCGGTACCGGGGATGGTCATCACAAAGGATTTTTTGAGTTCATCATCACCAGTGGCGGGGTTTGGCCAATAATATTCATAGAAGCCGCTACCGGCACTGCTTTGAGCAATGGAGGACATATCCCGAACGATATAAGTTCCCTGGGAGTCCTGTAAATCCCAGTTATTTTCGCCTTCCAGTTCTTCCTGGGTACCATGGGCAATTATCATTCCTTCAAAATTAACGATGAAGAAATAGCCGGATTCGTCTTCAAAAAAGGTGATATCATCCACAAAAGCCTGGCTGAAGGCGATGCGTGCTTCCTCGTTAGTATACATGGAACTGAATACCTCGGCGAATCCTCGTGCATTGGTTTCTACCAGGTCCTGCACAACAATCTCGTTAGCTTCATTGATCGTATACATGGTATTCCGGGTTTCCTCGGTGTAATAGAAACCGGCACCTATGAACCAATTGGTGGGAGGGAGGGAAGTGACGTAAGAAAGTTTGTCCTCTCCGTTTCCTGACGCCGGATTGGTGAAGAAATACTCCACAAAACCAGATCCTGAAGTATTAACCGTATTGATAATTTCCTGTACATGGAATTTTCCATTTAAATCCTGGGCAAAGTATCGCTTGGTACCAATCAGGCTTTCATTCAGGTGAGCAATTACATAAGCACTATCCAGGGTTTCAATAAAGAAGTAACCCGATCCATCCGGAAAAAAGGTGCTTTCACTTACATAGGTCTGGCTTAATTGCGCGCGCAATGCGCTGTCGGTAGCCATGGTGGTGAATGCACTACCCAGACCGGTAGCGGTACTATTTACATTGAACTCAACAATTTCTTTGTTGAGATCGAATAACGAGATGCGTTCTTCATCGTCGTTACTGTCATTTACATTACACGCTGCGAAAGAGATGAATACAGCTATTAAAAGAATAGAAGTTAGATTTCGAATTGTTGACATACTACTACCAATGATGTTTGTGTTACGAAACCATACCCAACCGCTGAAAAAATAGAGATTATTTTGCTTTAAAGGAAAGGGGAAGATGAGATTAACCAATTTCTTGAGTTTAATACGAAATCGGGATTAGCAATCAACTGAAATAATCAAATAAACTTCATAGTCATCCCGAACTTGTTTCGGGATCTTTTGTAAAGCTTAAGATGCTGAAACAAATTCAGCATGACCCATTAATTTAGGAATGCCAATAATCCTGGACGAGTAACCTCTAATCCCGGTAATGCTGAGCCGCATTCACAGTTAAATAATCCATTCGAGAGAATTGGGGTTGAAGGCGAATTAAGAAATCATCCCATTCTTTATCTGATTTTGGTGTCCAGAGTACTTCAGAAAGCCCGATTACCCGGGGAAAGGCCATGTATTCTACTTTGGCTCCGGTATGCATGTATTCCGTCCAAACGTTGCCTTGCGCACCGAGTACATATTTTGCTTCTTCTTCAGAGAGTTCAGCAGGAACGGGTTCATACGCATATACATCTTCCAGAGTGGTTAAGCAACAAATGGCGATGGGTTCGGTATCATTTTCGGCCTGGTAATGATCGAAGTAGTTGGTGTCGTTGGGCGTCATAATTACATCGTGGTTCATCTTAGCGGCAGCAATTCCTCCTTGTTCACCCCGCCAACTCATAACTGTTGCCCGCGGCGCGAGACCACCTTCCAGGATTTCATCCCAACCTATAATCTGCCGGCCATGGGAATTCAGGTACCGTTCAATACGGGTAACAAAATAACTTTGCAACTCATGCTCATCGGCCAGTCCCTCTCTTCGAATCACTTCCTGGGCTACGTCACTTTCTTCCCATTGTTTTTTTGGAGCTTCATCTCCACCAATGTGAATGTAGGTACTTGGAAATAATTCCATTACTTCATCCAGTACATTTTCTAAAAACTCAAAAGTCTCTTCTTTTGGGCAATAAATGTCATAGAATACTCCCCATGTAGTGGCAACATCAATTTCCTGGTTGAAACAACCGAGTTCGGGATAAGCAGCAATGGCAGCCGTGGAGTGGCCGGGAAGTTCAATTTCCGGAATTACGGTAACAAAGCGTTCGTTAGCATACGCAACAATCTCGCGGATTTCGTCTTGTGTGTAATATCCTCCATACCGGATGCCATCATATTGCCCGGTTCCATAGTTCCCGATTAAGGTAGAGTCGCGCCAGGCGGCCACTTCGGTGAGGAGGGGATATTGTTTTATTTCAATCCGCCAGCCCTGGTCTTCGGTTAAATGCCAGTGAAACCGGTTGTATTTATACATGGCAATCAGGTCAATATATTTCTTCACGAACTCAACCGGAAAGAAGTGTCGGGCAACATCCAAATGCATCCCCCGGTATTGAAACCGGGGATAATCGTAGATTTCTATTGCGGGGACTTTCCAAACTACATCGCGGGTAACCAAAGATGGATCAGTGTGTTCAATTTGTTCGGGGAGAAGTTGTCGCAAAGTTTGGATTCCATAAAAAATTCCTGCCGGGGATTGGGCTTCGATTTCAATTCTATCTCCGGTTACGCGCAGTTCATAGGCCTCATCATGTACAAATTCTGAGTCATCGTTTAGTTGAAGATAAATCCCCTTTGCTTCAGAACGGGTTTCATGGTATATGTTATATCCCTTCCAGTTGGTCACGAAGAGCAAATCATTCAGATAGGAAGCAATGGGTTCAAGAGAATCCACAGAATAAAAAATGGAGATATCGTCATTAATGGTAAAAGCTCCATTTTTCAATTCCATTGCTACCGGTTTAGGGATGACCGATACCTCCGGACTTTGAAAAGCCCAAACGCTTCCGGTAGTCAGGAAAAGAACAAGGTGAAGAGAGAAACGCATAATTCAGGGATTTGATTAATCAGCATGAGTATAAGAAAGCAGGGTCCACTTAAAAATTAATTTCTCGCTAATTGTAATCCGAAAATTCCGCATCTTCTTGCCTCAATTCTAAGTTACTCTATGACTCTTT
>JAKSCW010000301.1 GCA_022360375.1 Balneolales bacterium | reverse complement strand
AGTGATTTGATCCAGCCGGTTCGGGCGAAAAGATTCATCGGTTTTTGGATGAATATAGGATGTTACGGTATTCCCTAAAACTAAAAACCCCTTACATTAATTATGCAAGGGGTAAAATGTCTATCCGGCTGCTTTCTGTTTTTCGTATACCGGAGGAGCCTTTTTCTCAATAGTGTCTTTTGTAATTACACATCGGGCTATATTCTTCATAGAAGGAAGCGTGAACATAATGTCGAGCATTGCAGCCTCCATAATGGATCGTAACCCACGGGCACCGGTTTTGCGGGTTTTTGCCTTTTTTACTATTGCCTCCAATGCTTCATCTTCGAATTCTAACTCCACATTTTCCATCTTAAACAGCTTACGGTACTGTTTAGTGATTGCATTTTTGGGTGTTTGAAGAATATCGAGCATTGCTTCATCAGAAAGTTCATGTAACCCGCAGATAACAGGTAACCGGCCAATAAGTTCAGGAATAAGACCAAAACGCTGAAGATCTTCAGGCTCTACATAAGTGAAAATTTCCGGATCTTCTTTATCGAATTTCACCTGTTCCTTGGTGTGGAATCCCATTGCACTAGTGGAAAGCCGACGAGAGATGATTTCTTCTAATCCGGCAAACGCACCACCACAAATGAACAATATGTTTGACGTATCTAACTGTATGAAGCTTTGTTCAGGATGTTTTCTGCCACCTTTTGGAGGAATATTGGCAACGGTACCTTCCAGAATTTTAAGTAATGCCTGTTGAACACCTTCCCCACTAACGTCACGGGTAATGGAGGGGTTATCACTCTTACGAGCCACTTTGTCCACTTCATCGATGTATACAATACCACGTTTGGCACGCTCCACATCGTAATCAGCCGCCTGAAGCAAATTGCTTAAGATGCTTTCTACGTCTTCCCCCACATAACCGGCCTCTGTAAGAACCGTGGCATCAGCGATGGTGAATGGAACGTCGATTACTTTAGCAAGCGTACGAGCCAATAGTGTTTTTCCACTACCTGTTGGGCCAAGCAAGGCAATGTTGCTTTTTTCAACCAAGGTGTCGTCCATTTCAAGACTATCGGTACTTATTCGCTTGTAGTGGTTATAAACAGCAACGGACAGTGTTTTCTTTGCCTGATCCTGCCCAATCACATACTCATCAAGCTTAGCTTTAATTTCCACCGGTTTAAGAAGTGGCTTGTAGCTCTTTTCCCTCCTGCGGGCAAGTGAAGCCAGATCGCTTTTTATTATACTGGATGCATCCTCAACACAACGATCACAAATGTATACCCCAGGTCCGGCAACCATACTATTCACTTCCAGGCTGGAACGCCCGCAAAATGAACAGTTTACAATATCGTTATTTTTTTCGTTTTCACTCATGCATCTAAATTACTAAAAATCTGTCTATTTGCCAGACTATGCCCTGGCTATCACATTGTCTACCAGACCATAGTCTTTGGCTTCATCGGCAGACATCCAGTTATTTCGATCGGAATCGCGGATAATATCGTCCAGCGATTTCCCGGCATGATCTGCAATAATCTGGCTTAATTCTTTTTTGATTCTCAAAATTTCCTGAGCTTCAATTTCAATATCGCTGGCCTGCCCCTGAACTCCACCGAGCGGCTGATGAATCATCACACGGGCATGTGGAAGACAACTTCTCTTTCCGTTAGTTCCTGCAGTTAAAAGTACCGCGCCCATGCTTGCCGCCATTCCCATACAAGTGGTTGCCACGTCGCATTTAATATGCTGCATGGTATCATAAATGGCTAAACCAGCCGAAACTACCCCGCCGGGGCTGTTGATATACAGATTAATATCCTTCTCAGGATCTTCTGATTCCAAAAACAATAACTGCGCAACAATCGAGCTGGCTACTACATCATTAATTGGACTTCCCAAAATTACGATTCGGTCTTTTAGAAGACGTGAATAAATATCATACGCCCGCTCACCCCGGCTCGTGGTTTCGATAACCATAGGGGTAAGATTGGTGTCAACAATGGGAGTGCCCGAGTAAATGGGTTGTTCAAATAATGGTTGCTTAATCATAGTCTCTTCAAATTATTTCTTGGCTTTTTCTTTCTTTTCCTGAGCTTTGCGATACGCATCTTTGTCCAGTTCTTTGATGGTTACCTCATCCTGAAGCCGGTCGAATACCTTTGTTTCGCGAATGCTGGTTCTTAATGACTCTAGCATGCTTGGATTTTGCGCATAATACCCTTTCAATTGATCGGGAGTAGCGCCAAATTTAGCCGCTTCTACAGCAATAAACTCGTCGATATCTTCGGGTTTTATTTCGATATCTTCAAATGTTTCTTGTAGCTTTTGGCTTATAAAATACCAGCGCGCTTCTCGCTGGGCCTGGTCATGCATTTCTCCCCTATACGATTGTTCATCAAAGCCTTCAGGAAGGTTCCCACCAAACTGCTGCTGTAGCTGAGTGATGTATGAACTCTTCACCTGCTCAGCGAAAGCATCAGGAACTTCGAATTCATGCGCATCAACAAATGCGTTTATGATTTCACTTCTGAATAAATCATTTGAGCTTTGATCGTAATATTGTTGCATTCTGCTCTTTATAAAACTTTTGAACTCATCTTCAGTAGCAGCTTCACCGTTGCTGTTCTTTTTAATGAACTCCTCGTTCAACTCTGCTTTATGAAGTTGCTGAACTTTTTTCACAGTAACCCGAAAGTGATCTTTTTCATCACCTTCCTGCAACTTCATATCTACCACATCCCCTGCTTTTTTACCTTTCAGAGACTTCAGAAAATCCTTCGCTGAGTCTTCCCGCAAGTCTATGGTTTGGTCTTTATCGACTTCCTCCTCTAAAACATTACCATCTTCATCAAGAGAAACAACGTCTGCAACAATTTTTGAATCTTTGGTAATCTTTGTGTCTACTTCTTCCCAATTTCCCTCACGTTCAACAGTACGCTCAATCTCTTCTCCAACTTCCTCATCGGTTACATCATGAACCATTTTATTTACTTTAATTTTGGTGAAGTCTTTAAGCACTACTTCTGGTTTTGCCCCAATTTTGAAGACCACTTCCAGTTCATCATTTTCCCACTGGAAATCAACCATCTGAGCCTCACCTACGGGTTCATGTTGTTCAACCACATCTTTCTCGAAAACTTCCTGCACGTACTTATTAATCTCTTCAATCTCGATTTCATTTCCGAAGCGTTTTTTCACAATTCCCAATGGAACACGACCTGGACGAAATCCGGGAAGTGAAATTTGCCCCTGGTACTTTTTAAAGGCTTTGTCAAATTTTGGTTGAAGATCTTCTCTTTTGGCTTTCAGGGTTACTTCTTTATCTACCGAAGTAATGTCTTTTACAGAAATGTCCACGTGTGCTCCGCTTTTTTTAAATCAATAAATATGTAAAACAGGATGTGTTAGAAAGGAAAGTACGAGAGGGGGGACTCGAACCCCCACGCCGATTAAAGCACTAGATCCTAAATCTAGCGTGTCTACCAATTCCACCACTCTCGCAAATTTCAGAGCTTGCAAAGATACTGCTTCCATAATGAAAAATCCATATAATCCTTTTCAAAATTATTTTGAATGTTAACCATGGGAAAGAATCTTCGATTAGTGTACATCACCACTTCAAACAAAAATGAAGCAAGATATATCGGGCGAATTTTGGTGGAAGAGAAATTAGCCGCCTGTGTGAATATTATTGATGGAATGGAATCTATTTATGCCTGGGATGGTGGCGTTGAAGAAGCCTCCGAAACTATCCTGATTGCCAAAACTAGGAAGGAAAGTATTCAAAAACTGACGGATAGAATTTTGAAACTTCACAGCTATGATTGCCCTTGTGTCATTTCACTGGAAATTAACGAGGGAGAGGGAAATCCCGATTACCTCACATGGCTTTGGAAAGAATCGGAACACTAATCAGAGATGCAGCCCGCACTCTGATTTATCGGTTCCTACCCAGCGCCCTTCCCTGCCAGCTCCTTTTAACGTACAGTGTGTACAGCCTACCGAGGCAAACCCCATTCTTTCCAGTGGGTGGTGGGGTAAGCCAAAATAGTCCATATAATCATTCACCTGGGCTTCGCTCCAATCAATCAGAGGATAAAACCGAAATATTCCTTTACGTTTTTGCAGAATATCCAAGCCGGTACGATAGCTGTTTTGATAGCCGATCAACCCCGAAATCCATACCTCATAATTGGGCTTTATGGCCTCCATCGGTTCCACTTTATTATAGGAACAGCATAAATCCGGATTCAAACGCCATAGCTCATTTCGCTTACTTTCCTGGTGAACTTCAGGGTCAGGTTTATGAGTAATAATGTTCAAATCGAACATTCTCGTCAGCTGATCTTTATATTCGTATGTTTCAGGAAACAAGTACCCCGTATCTATAAAATGTACAGGAAAATCTTTTCGCACCCTGTTCATAATGTGAAGTAACAAAACAGAGGTGGTTCCAAACGAAGTGGTAACCAAGGCCTTCTCCCTGAACGTATTTAAAATATACGCCAGGCGCGCATCTACTAAAGAAGATGAGAGGCAATGATTTATCTGCTTAAGAATCACAGTATGCATAGTTAAAAACTGCCGCTTTTAACGCAAGCATACAACTAAAAGTACACGATTTACCTATAAAATTAATGAAAGCGCTTTTTAACCTTCTCATTACATTCTTTCTATTGAAAAGCTGTACTATCCACAAGTTTAACTGCACCAGAGACATTATTTTAAATAAAACTATCCATTATTATGAGTGTAACTATTGAAACAAAACATCTAGGAACTGTAATCGGAAACCACAGCCAGGATATGACTGGGAAAGTGGTTGCAATTACAGGAACAACCAGTGGAACCGGGTATTTTTGCGCAAGAGAACTGGGTAAACTTGGAGCCAGGGTTTTATTGTTAAATCGAAAAAGTGCCCGCTCTGAATCCTCGTTACAGCAACTTCAGGAAGAAGTGCCCGCGGCTACATTTGTCGCAATCGAATGTGATCTCCAGGATTTTGAAAGTGTTCAGACTGCCATTGAAAAAATCAAAGCATCTTACAATGTAATTGATGTTCTCTGTAACAACGCGGGGGTAATGGCAATGCCCGACCAAGCCACGAAAGACGGGTACGATGTACAAATGCAAACCAATTGTATTTCTCACTTCTTACTTACAAATGGATTATTTCCATTGATCAAAAACAGTGAAGAGGGGCGTATTGTGAATCACTCTTCTCAAGCTCGTTTAGGCCCTCCACTAGAAGAAAAGTATTTCGGAAAAAATGGAGGAAACCTGGGAGGCGATGGAACCGAAAAAGAAAACCTTTCTTTTCAGGGTCCGCGATGGATGCGGTATCATCAAACCAAACTGGCAAACTGTGCTTTCACATATGGGATGATCCAAAAGCTGGAAGAACATGGTATTTCGAATGTGAAAGTGTTGCTGGCACATCCGGGGTTGGCCGCTACCCAGCTACAGATTACTACCGCGAAAACCGGGGGAATGGAATCTGACAGTGGATTGATGCAAAATGCACAATCTGCTGAAGATGGAGCCACTGGAATCATTCGCTGTTGTGTGGATCCGGAAGCGCAAACCGGGGATTTTTACGGACCGGAAGGGTGGACAGGGTTCCCAGGGAAATTGATACCCGAAGAAAGTCTCAGCGATCCTGAAAATATTCGAATCAATTGGGAAGGCTGCGAGGCTGCGGTTGGTGAATTTGTATTCTAGCCATTATTCGTAAGGGCGTAATCCATTACGCCCTTACTTAACCAACATCATTTTCCGAACAGATCGTAGTTCGGCTGACCTAAGTTCATATAAATATATTCCTGAGGAGAGCGCTGAGGCGTCGAAAGCTACCGAGTAGATTCCCGGAGATTGGCTTTCATTTACCAGCGTAGCAACTACTCTCCCTGTGATATCAAAAACCTTTAGAGTTACTTCCCCGTTACCCGGAACCTGATAGGAGATTTGAGTAACTGGATTAAATGGATTTGGATAGTTCTGGAATAACCTGAAATCGATGGGTTTGTAGTTTTCATTTTCCTCTTCGTTAGACACTATTATTTCCGTTGTTTCCACATAGGTACGAAGCCATTCCAGAGAAGCCCGCTCTTCTTCCTGTGATGAAATGAGCAATGCATCATCAACCCATAAACCTGGCCGCCACCCCCAAAGTGTAACCCCGATTACAGACTCATGCTCCCAAATAGTTGGGAAAATACGTTCATATTCTGCTAATTGTGCAGCCTCGGAGTTATCCGAATTAGTTCCGTTTATATCCAATTCTGTAACCTGAACCGGAAGCCCGACAGCTCCAAGCCGGTTCAGGTTATTATCAATGTTTGCGGCGTTTACATTTTTGGTTGAAAAATGATGTCCCTGAGCCCCAATTGCGTCAATCAAGTCACGATCCAACAGTAAATTTATAATTTCCAGGTAGTTAGTTACGTTTAGCGAAATTCCTAAAATATTGTAATCGTTGATCATAAGTTTCACAGAATCTGCAAAAATACGATCGGCCATTTCGAAAGCAGTGATAATCCAATCCCAGCCGGTTTCTCCGGAACCTCCCAGTGCCTCCATATAGCCTCCGCTCCCGGGATCGTTAGGATCATCGCTGGGCGGGTCGTGAAGAGGTTCGTTCACAACTTCCAGGTAATCGATGTCTGGATAGCGGGCTGCTACCTCGGTAAACCACTCTTCAATCTCTTCCAGTTGCTCTTCCTCAGAAAGGGTTTTCATCCATTCCGGTTGCTGATTTCCCCAAACCAATACATGAAACCGAAAAAGGAAGCCATTATCCTTAGCCAGGACATACGCAGCATCCAGATCCTGCCAGTTCATTACATCTCTTTCCGCTTCTACTGACCCCCATTTTCCGGCATTTTCGGGAGTAACCTGGTTCCAATATTCTGCAAAACGCGGTCTCTGGATCGAACTATATATATTTCCCAAAAACTTTGGCTTACCGGTAGCAATCGGTTCAAATACTTCTCCAGGTTCCTCTGGTTTCTGAATCCGAACACTGTCAATCCAGATACTTAATCCATTATTGTCGCTCATACTTAGATGAATAGGTGCCCGACCAATGGAATCAATTGCGTTCACCTGGAAATCGAAGGTAAATTCCTGCCACTCGGTTGTAAGAGTAACCAAGCTTTTATCAATTCTACCGAACTCATTAAAAGAGGGATTTCCTACCGTAAAATTGGCGGTAGCACCAACTTCACTTGCCTTCGCCCATGCACTAAACGTGTAGTTTATGCCTGGCTCCACTTCAAATGGTTCATTTATCGCCTGGATACTCCAGTCATTTGGTCCGGCCGTATTCACATCAATTCGAAGGGCACGATTTCCGTCTTTCACCTCATCATTTACAATCGCAAAAGTGGCGTCTCCACCATCCGAAAGCTCGAAGGACCAACCCTCCACGTCCATTGTGTCTGCCTGTTCGGTTACCGTTGCACTTTCAAAGCTTCCATTCAGGTTTTGAGCATTCAGGTTTCCATGTAGTACTGGTAGTAACAAAAACGATAGTGCCCATGCATATTTCGCCGTTTTGTTGAATTTCTTCATAATTTGACCTTTTTCGTTAGCATATTTTCTTGTACATCATTTATCCTGATGCCTCACTTCTTCGGGCGATCAGTTCTTCTTCAATCTCTTTCATTTTCGCATTTGTAAGCGGATAGAAGAGAATTACCACGAAGGCAAGTATTCCAAATATGGCTGGAAATACACTTACTAAGAGCCGTATTCCCTCCAAAGTTTCCGGGGTTTGAACAGCATTGGCTTCGAACCCATAAGCCCCTAATACCCAACCTGTGATTGCTCCTCCCAAAGCCACCCCAAGTTTCAACGCAAAAAGTGATGCTGCCATGATCAAAGCAGTGGCACGGCGGCCAAATTTCCATTCTCCGTAATCGGCAGTATCGGTATACATGGCCCATTGCAATACAGAAACAGGCCCCAGTAAAAAGCCACCAATTATGTTTACCATATAGATTAGTGTGACTTGTGACGGCGGAATGAAGAAAAATGAAACCCCAAGAACAGCGGCAATTCCCAAAAACCAACTATACGTTTTTTTCTTATCGAAAAGCCTTGAAATTTTGCTTGTCAGAATTGCGCCAATCAACGTTGCCAATGCCCCTGAAGTTAAAAACGTTGAAAGGGAAAGCTCCAGGGTTAGCCCAAACAAATCCAGGGAATGATCGCCAATGTAATAGTTTACATAAAAGGCAAAAGAGCCGCCCCGGATTACCACAAAGGTAAGCTGAAAAATAGTCGCCACACCCATTAACACCCACGGAGCATTTGAAATCAGATCCTTTCCATCCAGTTTGAAATCTACCTGCTGATCTACAGGAGGGGTAACCCGTTCTGTGGTAGTAAAGAAAGTGATAAAGAAAAGAATGGCCGCCAACACACCGTACAGGCCCATTGTCCACATCCAGCCAACTTGTGGGTTACCATTTCCGAAGAACTCAACCAGCGACTCTGTAAAACCGGTTACAATTAATAGCCCTACATAAGCCGCAACAAACCGATACGATGATACAATGGTTCGTTCTTCCGGGTCTGAAGAAATGACTCCCATTAATGCCGAGTATGGAACATTAATGGCCGTATACATAATCATCATTAATGTGTAGGTGAGGTAGGCATATATCAATT
>JAKSCW010000500.1 GCA_022360375.1 Balneolales bacterium | reverse complement strand
GAACTTAGTGATTCTTCGTTGGCAGACATCGAATCTATGATTGCAAATCTTGAAGCGTTTAGCAACGATTTGGATTCGTTGAGCCAAAACCTTCAAAGCTCAACGAATTCTTTAAACAGCATTCTGGAAAAAATGGATACAGGGGAAGGCACCCTTGGACAGATGCTGAATAACCCGTCTCTATATAATAACCTGGACAGTTTAACGGTGAATCTGAACGAGTTAATTGAAGCAATTCAGGCTAATCCGGGAGAGTACCTGAAGCACATGCGGCTGGTGGATATTTTTTAGAAACATCCTTCTTCATGAGCTTTAATCGCCATTCAAATGCTAAAGATAGAAGTGTAAGTTCATTTTAAGACTGAAACACTAAAACAACCCGGAAATAACCCCATCCTCGTCTACACTCATATTGGCTGCAGCAGGGATTTTAGGTAACCCCGGCATCAGCATCATATTTCCGCAAATAACTACAAGAAAACCAGCACCCGCTGATAGTTTAACATCGGTAACGGTTAAAGTATGATTCTTTGGGGCACCCCGCAAAGAAGGATTATCGGATAGTGAAGACTGTGTTTTTGCAATACAGACTGGCAAATTGCCATAGCCGAGCCGGGTAAAGCGTTCTATATTTTTTAGTGCGTTTTTGTCAAAATACACTTCATCAGCACGATATATTTTCGTAGCTATCCGGGTCACTTTTTCCTGTATACTGGCGTTGTTTTCATAAAGCTGTACCTGGGGTGGTTCGGCAGTATCATCTGCCAGGCGGATTGTTTTTTCAGCCAGGTCAATAACCCCGTCTCCTCCTTTGGCAAACGCTTCATGGGCTGAGCATTCTACCCCCAGGTTAGTACAAAAGCTTTGAATTTGTGCAATCTCGGTCAAATCATCACCCGCAAATTGATTGATTGCCACAACAATGGGTACTCCAAATTGTTGAAGATTTTGGATATGTACTTCAAGGTTTCCAAGTCCTTTGCGCAAAGCGTCCGGATGTTTGCCACTTTCTTTTGCCTCCTCCACAGTTACCCCCCCATGGTATTTTATAGCCTTGCACGTAGCAACAAGAACCACCGCAGCCGGCCAGATTCCGGCGGTGGGACAAACAATGTCAAAAAACTTCTCTGCACCCAGGTCGGCGCCGAACCCTGCTTCCGTTATAACATAATCAGCAAGTTTCAGCCCAATCCGGTTCGCCAATATACTACTGGTGCCATGGGCAATATTCGCAAAGGGTCCCGCATGAACCAGGGCGGGTACGTGCTCTATAGTCTGCACCAGGTTTGGCATGATGGCTTCGTTCAACACAACAGCCATGGCCTCGTGGGCGCCCAGTTCCCTGGCCAAAACGGCCTCACCGTTCTTGTTATAACCCACTACGATTTCACCCAATCGTTTTTTCAGATCTGACCGGGAAGTGGCAAGAGCCAGAATGGCCATAATCTCAGAAGCTGCAGTAATTACAAAACCAGATTCCCGGGGAATACCATTAACCCTTCCTCCCAGCCCAACCACGATTTGGCGAAGAGCCCGGTCGTTCATATCCATAGCCCGGTTCCACAAGGTATTGGTTACGTCGATGTTCAGCTCATTCCCTTTGAAAATGTGATTATCCAGCATGGCCGCAAGCAGGTTATGAGCGGTACCGATAGCATGTATATCGCCATTAAAATGCAGGTTGATACGTTCCATAGGAATAACCTGGGAGTACCCGCCTCCTGCTGCCCCACCCTTTATACCAAAAACAGGGCCCAACGAAGGTTCTCTTAAAGCAACTAACGCTTTTTTACCAATTTTTTGTATACCCTGGCTTAAGCCTATAGATGTGAGTGTTTTGCCCTCTCCCGATGGAGTAGGGGTCATAGCTGTTACCAGTATCAATTTACCGTTTGGCCGGTCTTTGAATTTGTCCAGTACATTTAAACGTATTTTACCCGTGTATTTGCCATAAAATTCAAAATTATCCTCTTCAAGGTTGAGGGCAGCCATAAACTGGCGCATATGTTTCATTTCCGCTTTTTGAGCGATTGTTATACTGGCTTCCATAAATATTAAGATAGGTTGGTTGGCTTAAAGAATTTGCATCAGGAATATGAATTGTGAATGAACAGAATTTACCGGAACCAGGCAGAAACAAAAAAGGGGGCTAAAAGAACTCACCGGTTTGCCAGGTCAGCCGCTAAAACAGATAGGATCGGAAAGATTTTTTAACACAACGCTTTGCCATGCTATTTCAATTACTTTCCCATTCACGTATATTTGCAGGCTCTGCAATTGGGTTTTTTGAACCATTGCGCAATAAAAATTTGAAAATTTAAAGTTTGAGTTAGAGGCTTCCTGCTATGGGTCTAATGACAAAAATGAGGGACAACACCGCGATTGTCCTGTACATATTAATTGGTTCTTTTGGCCTGCTTTGGGTAATTATGGATGTGTATGATCCCAACGCCATTTCAATGACGCCAAGATCCATCGGTTCTGTAAATGGAGAAGAAATTACAGTTGAAGAGTACGAGAGCCGAATCCAGTATTACACGAATGTTTATTCGCAGCAAACGGGTGCTTCTATGACGGCCGAATTGCGCGCTATTTATGAGTCTCAGGTTTGGGATGAATTAGTGAACACGAAGTTGCTGGAGCAGAAAATGGATGAGTTGGGCATTACCGTAACCGATTCTGAACTACTGGAAATGGTATATAGTGATACTCCCGATCCATTGATTATCCAGTATTTCTCGCGACCGGATGGAAGTATCGACCGTTTTGCCATAGAAAATGTATTAACAGACCCTACGTACTCCCAGGAAACACTAGCCATTGAAGTTCAGCTTCGCCAAAAACGCCGCCAGGAAAAGTTGTCTAATTTTATTACTGCCGGGCTCCAGGTTACCGACCAGGACGTGCAAGACGAATTTATGAAGCGTAATACCTTTGCTGATGTATCCTTTATCCGGTTCCCTTACAACGAGGTGACGGATGAAGAAATTACGGTTACCGATGATGATATACGGGACTATTACAACGAGAATCTCGAACTATACAAAGCAGAGGAAAACTACAGGGCTAATTTTGTTTCTTTCAGCACCTTGCCAACGGCGGAAGATTCAGCTACAATTATTGGGGAACTGGAAGACGCACGTAATGCTTTTGCAACTGCCACCAACGATTCTTTATTCTTAATCCGTGAGCAATCAACCACTGGATATAATGGTATTTTTATAAATAAAGATGAACTCCGGGAGGATTACGCTCCTGTCCTGGATGTAGCTGTGGGTGAAGTTACAGAGATAATTAACCTTGGACCCTCTGTTGCTGTAATAAAAAAGATTGAAGAGCAAGGCGATGAGATCAGGTTTGCCGTTCTGTCTAAAGTATTTGAAGCACTACCTGCTACTATCGATAATGCGGGTGAAGAGGCCGATGAATTTGTATTCTATGCGGAAGAGGAAACTTCTTTCGCAGATGAAGCTGCACGCTCAGGGTTAACGCCCATACCTGTTTTTGCAACTAAAGGAAATACATTTATTGCGGGGTTAGGATCAAGCCAGCAGGTTGTGGCCTTTCTCGAAAATGCTGATGAGGGAGATATCTCTGACCCGATCGAACTTTCTTCGCAGTTTGTAGTGCTGGAAATGGTGGAAAAGAACGAAGAAGGATACCGGCCTTTGGAAGAAGTGCGCGCTCAAATCGAAGTTCAGGTGAAGAACGACAAAAGAAAGGAAATCACGCTTCAAAGAGTTCGGGACCTGGTAGCCACTACATCCACCCTGGAAGCGTTAAGTGAGGCTTCAAGAAAAGAAATTCAGGAGCAAGAAGGTCTTGCTTCCAGTGCCCTGGTACTTTTTGGAGCAGGTCGGGAGCCGAAAGTTATTGGGTCTGTATTTGCTCAGGAGCAAGGTTCTATGTCTGATGCTCTGGAAGGAACAAACGGCGCATATGTAGTGTATGTTGAATCGGTAACGGAGCCTAATATGTCTACCCTTACTGATGCAACCGTAAATTCGTTGCGTAGTGAACTTGAGCAGCAGGTGAATCAAAGTTACCTCTCAATTTGGCTTGATGAACTCAAAGATGAATCAGATATTGAAGACAATCGAAGCAGGATTGTTCGATAAAATGAAGCAATTTTTTTTAAAGGGTGAGAACGTTGTTTTCACCCTTTTTTGTTTCTATGAACCATAGTTAATCATACCTTGAGTGATGGAAAATTCCATTGATATACAGTGGATGCAAAAAGCGTTGGAACTTGCTAAGAAAGGGTTGGGATTTGTTTCCCCAAATCCATTGGTAGGTTGTGTAATTGTTTCAAGTGAAGGGGATTTGATTGGTGAGGGTTATCATGAAAAATTTGGGGAACCTCACGAAGAAGTAAATGCGGTTAACTCTGTAGAAGATCAGAAAAGAGTAAAAAACGCCACCGTATACGTAACACTTG
>JAKSCW010000382.1 GCA_022360375.1 Balneolales bacterium | reverse complement strand
TTATGCTACCCCAGGTTTTTTGTAATGGCACGGAGAAAAGGAGAATAAGGAACCGAGCTCATGATCTTTAGATCGGAAAGAAAATGTGTTTCCTCATTCAGAAATGCAAAAAGGTCATCGATATGGTTATTCTTGAAAAGATTGCGAAAAACCCGGTGGCTGTCTTCTGTAGAATTGGATAAAATATGAAGCAGTAAGAGGTCGTAATAGCGGTATTTGAATTTTGCTTGCGGTGGGGGTGCTGGAACCTCATCTCTTACAATGGACCGGGCCAGTTGCTGGGTATATTCCTGAACCCGGGTAAATGTATACCCGGTGCTTGGTTTGGTAAAACCACCTACTGTACCAATATTATATATTCCTTTATCTAAGAAAGGATCATAAGGACGGTCGTCCATAGGAATTTTTCCAAACTCTTTTCGGTGAATGGCATACTCGTTCTTTTCATAGCCATATTTTTCATACAGGTATTCTCTGATCTTCTTTTTGTAGTCTTTCTTTTTAAGCGTTTTTTTCGAGAACACGGTGTATTCAAATAACGCACAGTTATGGCGGAACGGAAGAACATACATGAATGCAAAGCCATCCTCAAAAGACTCATCTATATCCATTATAGTGAATGCTTCAGCGTCAAAAGCGTTATCCGGAATTTCCACTTCTAATCCATAAAAATGCTGAAGGAGAGGGTACTTCAATCGTTTCTTTTTTGCAGAATCGGGATTAAAAATGCTTTGGAAAATATAATCTGCAATGTAGGTGTCACTATTTTTAGTAACCATAACGGCTTTCTTCTTGCTGGTAGAAAAATCCAGAACGGCCTCCTCAAGTAAATGAAAATTGGAATGTCGTTTCAATTTCCTCAGAACATATTCCTTGAAGTCACTTTCTCGTATTGCGTAATAGGTAAAATCTTTCATGTATAAAAAAGCATCGAAATCGAGTGCAGAGAAAAAGGTTTTACGCCATTGTTTATAGATCAGATTTTTGAAAGGTGGTTTTGTTTTATTCCAGAAACACCAGGTTTTTTTATTATGCGGGGCAAAGGATGAATCTGTGATCAATACATTTCCTTTATAACCTTCTTTTGACAGATAATAGGCAAGACTTAACCCCGCAAGACCAGCACCGGCAATAATAATGTCGTAGGTATTAGTTTTCAAATGTTACGTTCGTTTTAGGGCTGGTATCAACTTTTAATTCAAAAACGTCAGGCCGGGAGTAATGCCCGTTTGTATCCAGGAACAAGTTTCCTTCTCTAATCACTGTTAAATCTAAATCTCGTATAATTATTTCTTCCTTCTGTTGAAGCGGGTTAACAAGATAGTCAGTGTTCGGTTTAATGATGGAACTCCCGCCCCGCAGGAGAAAAGAATCTTCACTTTCAGGGATGGATGCAATTAAATCTAAACCGGCTTCATCTTTTTTGGTGGAAATCACAGTTTCTAATCCAGTGATCATATCTCTTTTTGTAAGTGTACATCCTGCTGCAAGCACATAGCATTGTCCTTCAAATGCATAATTGCGGGAAGCGATTTGATGGAGATCCTTTACCATAGGCCATTGAGCAATATGGATAAACTCATTTTGCGAATGCATGGCTGCTCGTGCCAAAGGCATCCAGTGTTCCCAGCAAATTAACCCACCAACTCTGATTCCCTCAAAATCGATAACTGGCAGCGTACTTCCGTCACCCATTCCCCAAACCAGGCGTTCAGTGTATGTGGGCATAAGTTTTCGGTGTACATTAAAACTTCCGTCCGGAAGGAAATAAAAAATGGAATTATACAGAGTACGGTCGATTTTCTCATGTGCACCCATCACGATCATGCAGTCATTCTGAATAGCTGCATTTTGAAGTCTCTCAAAATATTCGCTTCCGATGACAATGGAATTATCGCTAAGCAACCTATACAATACTTTTGCAGGAGGGTGATCCCAGATACCTGCATTAGGAGCATAATCGAGCCAAACCGGGTATCCAGGAAGCCAGGTTTCAGGAAACACCACGATCCTGGCTCCGGAATTGGATGCATCAGAAACGAACTGGAGTGCTAAGTCAACACTCTTTGATAGATTTAGAAAGACGGGCGATTTCTGGACAATCGCGACCTTTATATTTTCTTGAAACACAGCAATAATGATTTCCACTCACCAAGGTTTCATTATATTCCATCCCCCAAGAAAAAGCAAAGCAGAAACATGATTGATTTACGAAGCGATACCGTTACAAAACCAACGCCTGAAATGCTGGAGGCAATGCAGCGGGCAGAAGTTGGGGATGATGTTTTTGCGGAGGATAAGCATGCGATATCTTTTCAGAAGAAAGTGGCAAAAATGTTTGGAATGGAATCGGGATTATTTGTTCCAAGTGGAACTATGGGCAATCAACTGGGGGTGAAGGTGCTTACCGAACCAGGCGATGAAATCCTGATTGATGAAAAAGGACATATTTTTAATTATGAAACCGGGGCTTCTGCATTGCTTTCAGGAATTCAGATACATGCATTAACCGGGGATTGGGGCAAGCTTCAGGTTCATCATCTTCGGAATAAAAAGAGAGGGATTCATGACTGGGAACCTGTTACCAAAGTAATCTGCCTCGAAAATACTACAAATAAAGGGGGCGGAGCGTGTTATACCAGGCTGGAATTGGAAGAGGTTAAAGCCTTTGCTGATAAGGAAACACTGTTCATTCATTTAGATGGAGCAAGGATTTGGAATGCAATTACTGCTACGGGGATTGAACCTGAGTTTTTTGGCACAATTGCTGATACTATTTCAGTGTGTTTTAGCAAAGGGCTGGGTGCCCCGGTGGGTTCAATGCTACTTTCTTCTAAAGAAAGAATAGCAAAGGCACGTAGATTCCGAAAAATGTGGGGGGGAGGCATGCGCCAGATAGGGATATTGACTTCTGCTGCAGAATATGCTTTGGAACATCATTGGCCGTTACTGGAAGGGGATCACCGAAGGGCGATGGAATTCGCTAAAACGGTAGAAGAATGCTCCAGGTTAAGTATAGAACCGGATTCGGTAGAGACAAACATTGTTTTATTTGACGTTCTTGAAGGAGATGTACCAGGTGTGTTAGCCGAACTTGAAAAACACGGGATTCGAATGGTTCCATTTGGGCCAAAAACAATTCGTGCAACTTTTCATTTTCAAATCAGTGAACAGGAATTGAAAATCGTAAAAGAAACATTTAAACTACTATTTAATTAGTAGTAGCTTTTGTATGTTATTTAATCCCAAACTAATCTCACTGCTATGAAAAAACATGTCTTTCTATTTTCAATAATCACCGTACTCGTCGCTTTTACAATTAATGCAACCAAGCTTTTCCTGGCTGAAGAAGAAATAAAAGAAACCATTTTAACAGGCTACGTTCATGGTGCTTTTAACGAGCTAAATCCGGAGGCTATGAAAAAAACGTTCCATGAAGAATTTGCCATTTTTTCTACAGATGGGGAAAACCTGAGACGTTATCCCATTGCAAATTGGGTTGAAAGTGTAGATCGCAGAAAAAACAGCTCAGGTTTTAATCCTGAGGAAAATATCTGGGAGCCAAAATTTTTGTCGATAGATGTTTCAGGGAATTCAGCTTCCGTTAAACTTGAACTTCACCATGAAGGTGAACTTGTATATACGGATTATCTCTCACTTTTGAAGTTTAATGACGGTTGGAAGATTGTTGCCAAGGTGTATTACCAGCATAACTGATGTGCAGAATTTGCATTAAAATATTGGTCCCTGAATCGCCTGACTGGTAATTGAATCATTTCCGGAAGTATTGATTATTCATTCTCTGATTGAAAAACCAATAAGACGGTGTATTGATCCCGCAAAAATTTCTATCTGTTAGCCCGTTTGCTTTTTTTGACTTGTATCAATTAATCGAGCGGGCTAGCACTTCCACTGACTTCTGAATATCCTGTTGTGATATTATAAGTGGCGGGACAATTCGAAGTACATTTCCTCCCGCTGCATTAGAGAGTACTCCCTGTTCAAACATTTTATCCACAACAGGTCTTCCCGGGATAGAAAGCTCAACACCAATCATAAGGCCCATACCCCGAACATTAATCACTTTTTCATTTCCGGCAGTTTTCTCCCGGATTAAAGACATCATGTATTCGCCTTTTTCTGCAGCCTGTTCCGTCAGGTTTTCTTTTTGAATGGTTTTTAAACAGGCATTACCTACAGCACTTGCAAAAGGATTTCCACCAAAAGTAGTACCATGATTTCCAAAAGACAGGGCAGAAGCTACTTCTTCTTTAGCCATAATGGCTCCAACAGGAATACCTGCGGCCAGTGCTTTTGCTGCGATAACAACGTCGGGTTTTATACCATAATGCTCATAACTCCAGAATTTCCCGGTTCGTCCAACACCTGTTTGAACTTCGTCAATAATGAGCAGAATGTTTTTCTCATTACACAATTGGCGGACTTTTTGGACAAAAGACTTCCCGGCAATATTTATTCCGCTGTTCCCCTGGATCAACTCAAAGGCAATAGCTATGGTTTGATCGTTTACCACATCCAACAAGCTTTCAAAATCATTAAAGGGAGATTGTATGAACCCTGGTGGGAGAGGAGCAAAGCCTTCCTGGTAATTCGCCTTGCTTAGTGTAATACTTGCGAGTGAACGACCGTGAAAACCGTTCGATAAAGAAATGATATTTCCGGTCTTTCCATTTTCCTTACCCCATTTTCGTGCGAGCTTTAAACTTCCTTCCATAGCCTCCAAGCCACTGTTACAGAGAAAAACACGCTCTAATCCGGATAGGTAGGAAAGCCGGGAAATGAATTCACTTTGCTCTTCGGTATAGTAGAAATTGGAGACATGGAGCATTTTTTCGGATTGCTCTTTAATTGCGCTAACAATAGCCGGGTGGCTATGTCCCAAATTGTTTACAGCTATTCCTGCCAACAGATCAATGTATTCTTTGCCATGAATATCCCAGAGTCGCGCTCCCTTACCATTTTTAAGCGTTACCGGGAATCGATTATAAACCTGGAAATGGTGTTTTTTTTCTTGTTCTTTGGCTGAAAGCATTTTGTAAATCCTTATTTAGAAGCAATATAATTAAAAACTATTGGCTTCATAGTTTCTTCATTTTTGGGTTCTAAACTACCAGCGTACTTAAAGATGATCGGTTCTAGAGGTACAACTCTAATTTGGCATTACCCCAAACATAATAGAGGCACATACTATGAGAAAGCTATATCTATTTTTAATTTCTTTTTTTCTGATTTATCAGTTACCGGCGCAAAGCACTTTGGTTAGTTCAAATGAAGGAAGTTTGGTAACCATTGAAGGTACTTCTTCCGTTCATGACTGGGAAAGTAAGGTAGAAGAGTTCACAAGTTCTATAACTTTTTCTGTAGTCGGGGAAGAAAATGTGTTACAGATTGATTTACTGGAGTTCACTGCTGTTACTAAATCTATAAAGAGCGGCAAAAGTGTAATGGATAGAAAAACCCGCGGAGCGTTAAAAGAGGGTGATTATCCAAACATAATTTTTTCCTACAACGAAGTCATTGAACAAACTCCAGATTCAATCACTATTGCAGGTAATCTGGACCTTGCAGGTACATCTCAACCTATCGAGGTAACGGCCTCCTATTTCGTGCTAGAGGATGGAAGCCTGAATGTGGTAGGTATCCAGGAAATCAATATGAGGGACTATGGGATAAACCCGCCTACAGCGATGATGGGAACCTTGAAAACGGGTGAGATCGTGAATGTGGAATTTGATCTGATTTTTGAAGACAGCTAACCAAAACTAAAAAGTAAGACAACTAACCTTATATAGAGGAGTAAATCATGAAAACGCTAATAAAAACATTTGCAACCTTTTCGTTAGCATTAATACTTGTTGGAGGTATTTTTGCACAAACGACAGGAGAGCTTCAATTCATTCGACCTACCGGAAAGGCGGGATTAAATGTATTTGAAACTCCGAAAACCAACGATGTTCCATTTGATGGAATGGTGGTTAAAGTTGGCGGTGATTTTGCGATGCAATTCCAGGCATTGGTACAAGATGGTGATTCGGCACAATCGCTTACTGATTTAGCCAATAACTTCAGTTTACCAACTGCAAACCTGAACATAGATGTGCAACTGGCCGACGGCTTCAGAATGCATCTACGTACCTATTTATCATCACGTCACCACGCAGAAGCCTGGGTGAAAGGTGGTCACATCCAAATCGACAACTTGAATTTCATTCAAGAAGGTTTGGCTGAAGATTTTATGAAAAACTTCAGAATCAGGGTAGGTATGGATGATATTAACTACGGAGATACTCATTTCAGACGTTCTGATAACTCCGCAGCTATCTATAATCCTTTCGTAGGTAACTACATCATGGATTCATTTACTACCGAGCCATTCATGGAATTCACCTACATGGCTGACGCCGGTATATTGGCAGTTCTTGGTGCGACCAATGGTCGTTTAAATCAGGAACCCTCAGCTGGCGACGATGGATTTGTAGTATATGGTAAAGTTGGATACGATTCTCAGATTAATGATGATCTTCGTTTCCGTTTAACCGGTTCTTTCTACAATAGTAGCAATGAGAGTACACGTGATTACCTGTATGGCGGCGACCGTGCCGGTTCACGTTACTACAATATTCTTACAGGAAGCGACTTTGATGGCCGTTTCAACCCACAATTCTCAGGTTCAAGAACTCCGGTAGCAGACCGTGGATATTTGACTGCATTCCAAATCAATCCATTCATCAAATTCCAAGGCTTAGAGTACTTTGGTGTATTTGAGCTTATAAGTAATGATGATGCTGGCGGAAGTTTCACACAAATCGGTTCTGAAGTACTATATCGATTAGGTGAAGAGGAAAACTTCTACCTAGGTGGACGTTACAACCTGGTAACTGGCGAGCAGCTTGATGGAGCAGAATCACTAGACATTAGCCGTATAAACATCGGTGCTGGATGGTTCATGACTGATAATGTTCTAACTAAAGTTGAATACGTAACTCAAACCTATGGTGGTGACGGTTGGATTGGTACACTTTATGAAGATGCTGAATTCAATGGTTTAGTAATTGAAGCGATAATCAGTTTCTGATCTAATAGATAAATACTAGTCTACTCAAAGGGTGAGTGCTGAAACGCTCACCCTTTTTCTTGTTCAATAAATATGTTGAATCTTATCTGAATTTCATCGTCTACTTTTACTAAACCAAATAATGCAGAGGGGGGTTTAAGATTGAAGTCACTCAATAAAACAGTGCCCAGGCCGGTAAAAGAAACATTCTCATCCGTTCGTACAAACTCTATAATCTGAATTTCCTCCTTTCTTGTCACCCCGGCAATAGAAATATCAAGAACAGTTGTAAATGGCAAGGAATCGGCAATTTCAATAGTTGACAAACTCAGTTCCAAAAAGGGGAAATCGCCAGCTTTGAGTGTTTTACGCATGTCTCTGTTAATTGGCCTGGATCCGCAATCAAATCGGTTTGCCTGTAACCGGATGATATCTCCTGCGGGATATAATGAATCTGAGAATGCTACTTCGTGAATCAATGTATCTGAGGCAATGGGTTCCAGATATCCGCAAGTGAAATTATTTACATTGGATGTGCCTGATATGGAAAGAGTGCTCTCTTCAAGAATAAATGTCTTAAATACATCCAGTTGGGCAAAAACAGAGGTGGATCCAAAAACAAAGAAAAATAGCCAGAGGGCGGAAAATCGTTTGAACATTTGCTTCTTACAATAAAAATTGAGCTAATGGTACGTGCAATGAATTAGAATTCAAAGATTAAGAAGCATTCCTTCACACTTTCTTCATTTATTTAGGCTACTGTAGAGTGAGCATTAGATAGTTTTAGTAAAGGTATTTATAGCTGTGATCGCTTTCAAAAAATACCTCTATTAACCAAAGGGTGCGCTTTGAACGGTGCGCCCTTTTTGTGTGAAAAAGTAAAATTTGGCTGCGTATTGAGGTGTATTAATTCTTAATTTAAATGCTTACTCACATTCACTCACTACTAAATACAGATACACTATGGCTAACATCCAGGAGCTGCTTGATAACGCAATAGACATTGCACGGATAGGGGGAAATCATACGCTTAAATATTTTAAAAAAGACTTTGAAGTAATTAGTAAAGAAGATGACTCTCCCGTTACTATCGCTGACCGGGAAACAGAACAGATTATACGCCGGGAGATTTTAAAGCGGTATCCCGATCATGGAATTATTGGAGAGGAATTTGGTAAAACAAATCCCGAAAGCAACATTCAGTGGGTGTTAGATCCAATCGACGGAACTAAATCTTTTATTCATGGTGTACCTTTTTATACCACACTAATTGGGATAATGATAGACAACGAACCGGTTGTGGGAATTATTAATGCACCAGCATTGGATGAGCTCTGTGCCGCCGGAATTGGTTTAGGAGCCACATATAATGGGGAGCCTTGCTCTGTAAGAGATACAAACGAATTATCAGAGGCCACTTTTTTGGTTACAGAAATCCGGAGATTCCAGGAAATCGGGATGGAGCCTCTGTTCCAGGATTTGTTGGCAAATACCAAACTTCACCGAACCTGGGGAGATGCTTACGGGCACATGATGGTGGCTATTGGCAGAGCCGATTTAATGTTCGATCCATTATTAAATATATGGGACGCAGCGGCATTACTTCCTATAATGAAAGAATCAGGTGGTATATTTAGTGATACAAATGGAGCAGAAACCATACATTCCGGGAATGGATTTTCTACAAGTAAAGCGTTATTTCCAAAAGTGAAAGCAATATTTGAAGCACACAAAAACTAAATGATCAGCAGAGTTTACAACTATATTTTTTTAGCTGTTTCGATTGTCATTGCATCGGTGCAAACCTGTGATGACTTTTCTTTTGATTACGAAACCCATCCTGATTTACCATTTCATTACGAGCACCTGGAACTAGACATTACAGTAAATGGCGATCAGACATTAATTGGAGGTATTGCCACTTATACCATGTCTCCCAAAATTGATGGACTTACAGAAATTCCTTTTCATGCCGGAGATTTGGCTATTGAATCTGTTGAAGTTGATGGATATGAAAGTGATTTTTCAATTACAGAAACAAATCTGATCATCCAGTTAACAGACACTCTTCAGAAAGGGGAGGAAATACAGGTTTCTATCACATGGCAATCGAATTCCAAATTTGGCTTGTTCAGAGATTATCAGGGAAGTTTATGGACGTCAAAAAATCCACTTGCCCACCGGCACTGGCTTCCAACTTACGATCATCCCCGTGTTCAGCTTTCTGTAGATGCTTTTTTTGATATTCCGAATGAAACGGAGATAATGTTTAATGGAAATTTGGTTGAAACTATTCCTGTTTCAGAGAACAGAAAGCGTGTTCATTGGCAAACAGAAAAAAAGATTTCTATTACAAGCGCAGGATTTGTACATGGAGATTTCGTGATTTCGGAAATGACTGCTGGGTTTACAAAAATCCGATTATTTACTCATGAATTTAATTTCCCTGAAGAAAAACGGGCAGAATTAATCGTAGAAGCAGCAAGACTTAAAAGAGAAATTGAGGACGAACTGTCTTTTGAATATCCATGGGAAGGTTTGAACATTGTGGTACTTCCCGACAATTATTGGGAAGAACGCACGCATGGTTCCGGGACTATTTATTTATATGATCGGCTAGGTTCTTTGAAGAACCAACTGAAGCGAGGGCTTTATACTCAATGGTTTGGTGAGTATCAAACTACGGAGGAGTATTTCAGTCTTGAAAATGATGGCATCAATGAACTATTGCCGGCTGTAGTTCATTTTTCAATAGAAAATGATAAAGCATATATCCAAAATCCGGATACGCTGTTTAAAATTGATTATTGGAACACATGGCAGGAAGCTTTCCCTGCACAATCCTCACTATTTAAAGAAACACTTTCTTCTTCCCTTCCAGGATTAATGCGGGAATTTAAAGGAATCATCTCTTTCGATGACTATGCTGAAAACTGGTACGAAACTACAGGAATTTCCTGGTTCACCCCCGATTATTCGTTCGAAAAAGAAATTGATTCCCTACCGGGCGAGCCAGGTTACACAGCAGAAGTTTTCCTGGATGAAGTGGATTTTGAACTCACAGTTGCATTCGAATTGGTGGAAGGTGAAGGGGATGAATTGTATAGCCTGAATTTGAATGAATACCAATTCGAAAGTATAAAAAATCAGGAGATCAATTTTACAGGAATAAAAGATACAGTGAGGATTAGTCTTGACCCTGCTACTGAATTTATCACGTTCTCATCTGGAACTATTGATATTGATAATGTAGAATGGAACGCATTTCCCTTATACTTTTTGCTTAACCAATTGCGAAGCGAAGATCCTGACGAAAGAGCTGCAGCCGCGGTATTATTAAAATCGCATTCCGAAAACCCTGATCTCCAGCTTGCTTTGTCGGACATTTTAAATTTTGAAGAGGACCCAATAGTAATTGCTACTGTTTATGAAACTCTCGCAGAAATAACAGACGGGGCTATTGGTACTGAAGAACAGTTTTTATCGGGATTAAACAATTCATCACGTGCTATACAATTAGCTTCAATTAATGCTCTGGCAAACTATCCCGAAAATGACTTTGTAAAAAGTACACTTCGTTCTACTGTACTGCGTGCGGATAATGATTCTGTTTTTCACACAGCCTTAGAGGTGTATCAGGGGATTGCTTCAAAGGAAGAGATGTTTTCTTTAGCAGAAAACAAACAACGCGCGGATAGCATTGGCTTGAAAGTACTAACCATTATCGAACGATCAGACAGCTTAGCTTTCGATGACGAAGTGAACGATTTTGTGGAAGGATACCTTGCATTTTCTTTCCCGTATGAAATACGATCAAGGGCATATTTCTATTTGAATAAAAATGACCTGAACGTGCAAAAATGGAGTGACCGAATCCGAACTCTTATTGAAGACCGTGACCCAAGGATGCGTATTAAGGGATATGAAGCTATTCCTGTGTTTAAGTCTACATCAGAGGCTTTGGTTTTCCTAAATACAGCGGAAGTAGATGAATTTGACGTCCGTGTTCTTTTACTAGTCGACGAGCTAAAGAACTCTTTGTCGGAAGAATAAAAAAGGCTCCTTCCGGAGCCTTACCTGCCTTATTGCCTTACCCATTTGGCCAATTCCTTGTAGGACGGTTTTTTGCCATACATTAAAATGCCAACGCGATAAATTTTTGCAGCCAGCCACATCAATGCCATAAACGTTCCTGCCATTAATGCTAATGAAAGTGCAATCTGCCAAAAAGGAACACTTGTTGATGCAATTCTTGAGATCATATTAATCGGAGCAGTAAGTGGGAACAACGAGGCGATAACTACTGCCGTAGAATCCGGATTTTCCATTACCTGTAGGTTCAGGAAATAACCAATAAAAATTGGAACCATTACAGGAAGCATAAATTGTTGGGTATCTTGCTCCGAATCAACAGAAGCACCAATTGCGGCGAAAATTCCTGCGTATATCAAAAAACCTATAAGAAAGAACACGAAAAAATAAAGAAAGATAGAAGGAGCAAAAATGAAATTCTCCAGCATAGAAGGGTCGAAAGATGCTTCTGCCGTTTCTATTGCATCAGGAGGGAGGCTTTCCAGTTGAGCCTGTAGTATTAAACCAGCCACAGGTGCTGCAATAATGGATAATCCGATATAAGACAGAATCCAAACTCCGAATTGAGTTAAAGCCACCGCCAGGATACCAAAAAGCTTTCCAAACATGAGCTCAATGGGTTTTACTGAAGAGGCAATGACCTCAACAATTCGATTGGTCTTTTCTTCTATAACTCCACGCATCAACAGTGCTCCGTATCCAAACACTCCGATGAAAATCAGCAGACCAAGGATGAACCCCAAAATGGCACCTGCTATGGCATTATCCTCTTCTTCCCCTTGCTCGGTTAGTTTCAAAGTTTCCAGTACAGGACGGGCTTCAAAAATGCCGCGAACTTCGTCTGTAACATTTACTTGTTCCAACCTTGCCTCCCGGTAAGCGGCCCTGATATCATCTTCAACCAAATCCTGAAATGCCAACCCACCTCCGGAGTAAACCAGTGTTGGATTTTCGTTTCCATTCAAGAATGCATCATCCAGAATTATATACCCATCAATCTCACCATCCAATACCTGTTCCCGAAGGGTATCGACCGGCACTTCTCTCACATCCACATATTGATCTGAGTCCAGCTCATACAAACGTTCAAAAAGAAGACCAGTTTGATCAGCAATACCAACCTTTTTTGAAATGTCATTGTCAGGTAACGACACTAAAACTACTATGGCTATAAATGCAATGAATACCAGTGGTGTTAGTAAAGTGGAAAGGATAAATGATCGGGTTCGAACCCGCGTTACATACTCCCTTTTTAATACTAAGAATATTTTATTCCAGCTCATGACTAGACCTCCTCGTTTTTGAGATTATCTTCGCCTACGGTGGAGATAAAAATCTCGTTCAGGGAAGGTTGAATACGTTCAAACTTGTGAATCTCAGCATGTTTCATAGCAACTTCTAAAATACCCTGCATGCTTTGTCCATTCAAAACTCTGATTTCCGCAAAATTAGTGGAGCGGTTGTTTAGTCTTACATCTGTAAGGTTATCGAGAAAAGAACCATCTCCTTCGAACTCAAGATTGATAGTATTCTTCCCGAAAGAGGCTTTCACTTCTCTTAAATCACCTTGAAGCACCGTCTTTCCCCTGTTGAAAAGGCAGATATCATCGCACATTTGTTCCACCTGCTCCATTCTGTGGGTTGAAAACAGGATGGTTTTTCCTTGCGATCGAAGTTCAATGATCACTTCCTTCAAGGTTTCACTATTAATGGGATCGAGTCCACTAAAGGGTTCATCAAAAATATAGATATCAGGATCATGAGCTATGGTGGCAATGAACTGAATTTTTTGAGACATCCCTTTCGAAAGTTCACCTACTTCCTTTTTTTTCCAATCGGAAGCCCCGAAACGATCGAGCCAGAAATCGATAGCTTTTTTGGCAGCACTGGGTTTCATCCCCTTTAACTGGGTTAGATACATAAGTTGTTCGCCCACTTTCATCTTCTTGTACAAGCCGCGTTCTTCCGGCATATATCCGATCATTTTTTGGGTAGCAGGACTCGCAATTTCGCCATTTATTGTGATTTTACCTGTGTCAGGAGCCAGTATATTATTGATCATCCTAATAGTAGTAGTTTTGCCTGCTCCGTTTGGTCCCAAAAGCCCAAAGATTCTTCCTTTTTCTACACTAAAACTTACATCGTTAACGGCTTTATTTTTTTCGAAAGTTTTAGTGATGTTTTCAACATGTATAACGCCCATATTTTTTTTGTGATTTTATGTAATTATAAAGCTTTCCTGTATGATAGTTTATCCATTGCAAGAAGCCTAAAGTTTTCTTATTTCTATTGGTGCGAAAACTACGACAAGTATTACACAGGGTTACAAAAAAATGCATGTTATACACCTTAGCGCAGAGTGTTACCCGGCAGCCAAAGCAGGAGGTTTAGGAGACGTTGTTGGGGCATTGCCAAAATATTTAAACCAACTTGGCGAAACCTGTGAGGTTTTGCTTCCCAAGTATCAAACACACTGGTTAGATACTCAGGAATATGAAGTAGTGTGGGAAAGCTCGGCTCCGTTGGGTCATGAATATTTTGGATTCAAAATCCTAAAGGAAAAAACAGATAAACTAGGATTTTCACTTTATGTGATCGATATCCCCGGGAGATTCGACCGGCCTGGAATCTATATTGATCCATGGTCAGGACATGGATACTGGGATGAATTTGAACGTGCCCTTACGTTTCAAATCGCTGCATTAGAATGGATTAAAGCGAGAGATGGTCTCCCGGATATAATTCATTGTCATGATCACCATACGGGGTTGGTTCCATTTATGATGAAGGAATGTCCCCGTTTTGAATCAATGAAGGGCATCCCATCCATAATCACGGTTCACAATGCGGAATATCATGGGTGGGTAAACAGTGAGAAAGCGTCGCTAATCCCACCATTTAATCCCGGTAGTTATGGTTTGTTAGACTGGGATGGGCAGTTGAATCCACTTGCTTCTGCATTAAAGTGTTCGTGGCTAATTAGTACAGTTTCACAATCCTATATGGATGAACTTGGTTTCCAAAGTAACGGACTTGAAGCCCTTTTTGTGCAGGAAAAAGGGAAGTCGAAAGGGATTGTTAATGGGATTGATTCCGAGGTATGGAACCCTGCCACCGATTCTTTACTGGACATAAACTATACCCCCAGGGGAGTAAAGGGGGGGAAGAAAAAGAATAAAGCTGTACTTATTGAGCGATTCAAACTGAACCCGGAGTTACCAACCGTAGCTTTTATAGGAAGACTGGTTCGTGAAAAAGGGGCTGATTTACTTCCTGATCTGATTAAGGCGTTTATGCATGGAGAACATAAAGTAAATTTTGTTCTTCTTGGGACAGGAGATCCATCTTTACATGAAATTTTTGCAAGAATGCAGGGTGATCATTTCGGTTTTTTTGATGCGACTCTTGAATACAATGAAAAACTTGCCCATGAAATTTATGCAGGAGCAGATTTTGTGTTAATGCCTTCGCGGGTTGAACCCTGTGGTTTAAATCAAATGTATGCCATGCGCTATGGAACCATTCCAATTGTTCGGTCAGTAGGTGGATTAAAAGATACAGTAAAAGATATTGATGAGGGGGAAGGGTATGGTATTCGATTTGACGAATTTAATCTTCAGGAAGCCGAACATGCTATTGTGAGGGCAATTCAATTGTATCAGGACAAAGAAAAGTTCTCGAAAGTGGTTTCCAGAATTATAAAGCTCGACTATTCATGGAATTCGTCAGCAAAAGAATATATAACGATGTATAATGAATTAATTGAAAAGACTTAATACTACTATCATGAGTAAAAATTCAACTATTGCGGTTATTTTAGGCGGTGGGCGCGGAAGTAGATTATACCCGCTAACTGGTCACAGATCAAAACCAGCTGTACCCGTTGGTGGCAAATACAGGTTGGTGGATATTCCAATTTCCAATTGTTTGAATTC
>JAKSCW010000363.1 GCA_022360375.1 Balneolales bacterium | reverse complement strand
TTCCCTTCACGGTGATTGGAAATTGGTTCGCTGAAAACAACAACCGGGGCATTTAATAACCGAAAAGAGGTTTGAAAAACCTGGAATGGTGATTCTTTGGTTCGCCAATGCGTAGAGTCGTATACCATTGTTTTCAACATTTCCGGAGTACCACTGGCACCATATCTTAAACGATATTGAAAGTTTTTACCCTCACCTAACTTCAAAAAATTGGGCTCTTCTGCCGAAAGAACGTCAGGAATGTCACCTTGGGGATACTTGGCTAATTCGTCGGTTGAGTCTTCCCAGAATAATGCGCCAATAAAACGATACTGCTGTTCATCGTATTGATATAGATATATCTGGCTTGATACTTCCCCAATTTTAATAGTTCCTTGCACTTTGAGATAATCAGACCCTTCTTCTGAAATATGGATGGCCTGACCGGCGGGAACAGTACTGGTGAACGTGATATCGGCGAAATCGCCATTCAAAAACTGCATGTCCTGGTTATCCCATGTCCCGTTAGACAAAGAGAAAACCGTACCTTCCTGAACATCTACCAATGGCAATACATCCAAAGAATTATCTGCGGAATTCACGGACACGACAATCAAATCACCAGGTATTAGCAACGTCTGAGCAAATAGCTTGGGCGAAACAAGCAGCACAGAGATGAAAATGATGATATGTCTAACCCTATTTAAAACTCTTGATAGTAGCAATTTGCACATAGGCATCATGCATTTGATTGAGTGAGATAGAATTAAGCAATTTACTACCAAAAAGCCATATTAAGATTCACTTTTCGGCAAATTTTAATCTTCAAGTTCTGGTTCATGCAATTTCCCCTCTGTTGCCGCAACAACATAGGAAACTGCAGCGTCTCCGGTAATATTTACCGTGGTTCTGCACATATCCAATATACGATCAACACCTAAAATCAGAGCGATTCCAGCTGCAGGTACCTGAATGGATTCCAATACCACAACCAGCATAACAATCCCTGCTCCCGGAACTCCTGCAGCTCCTATTGAAGCAGCCGTTGCTGTAAGAACGATCATTAATTGCTGCGCAAGTGTTAAATCAAGGCCAAGAGCCTGAGCAATAAATACAGCTGCAACTGCTTGATAACAACTTGTTCCATCCATGTTTATAGTGGCACCAACCGGCAATACAAAACTGGAAACTTCTTCATCAACACCAAGGTTTTTTTCCACCCGCTCCATAGTAACCGGAAGTGTTGCCGAACTGGAACTGGTACTAAAGCCAAGTAGCATAGCCGGACGAATAGCCTTAAAAAACGTAGATAATTTCATGTTTTTACTAAAAAACTTGAACATGGACGAGTACACCAGTAAGACGTGTAAAATCAATGCTATTAAAAGAGTAATACTATAGTTTCCTAAGGCAACAAGAAGTGCAATTGCCTTGCCCAGGTCATCCCCTGCAAGGTCAACAATAAGGCCTGCCATTAATGCAAATACCCCATATGGCGCTGTTTTCATTATCAAATCCACGATGACTATTATAACATCGTTGAAAGAATCGAATACCTTAACGAGGAATGCCCCTTTCTCACCGCCCATATAGATAATTCCAATTCCTAAAAGAATAGCCACAAACACGATTTGGAGCATATTTGCATTTTCTGTAGCGGCTGCAAAGAAATTTTCCGGAACCAGGTCTACAAGAATATCCAGTTTCCCCCGGTTCATCACCTCCTGGGCAGATTCACTCCTGCTTTCAATTGCACCACTATACTGTGCCTGAAGGTCAATTCGGGTTTGTTCCGGTAAAGAGTTTCCGGGCTTGATAAGATTTACTGCAAGCAGGCCAATGGTAACGGCAAAAATCGTAGTACAAAGATAGATAAGGACCGTTTTACCCCCCATTCGTGATAGTTTGGTGGTATCATTCAAGCTGGCTACACCGGCAACAAGAGAAGCAAGAACCAAAGGAACCGCAATCAGCTTCAATAGGGTGATAAAGATGGTTCCAAAAGGTTTTATAAACTCTGTCGTAAAATCGTTCAATCCGGTTACGCTGGAAATCAATCCGTAAATTAACCCAAGAATCAATCCAATTACGATTTGCCAGTGTAATTTTTTATACCACATATTTTTGTTTTTTTAATCCCTTAGCATTGTTGAAGTTCAATCATTGTCCAATGAATAGTACCAGGATCCGCGCAATAACTGACGCGCTGCCACCGGCTACCCAATTAGTTATGTTATTGTCAAATCTTGACATACGAT
Source organism: Balneolales bacterium (assembly GCA_022360375.1). GTDB lineage: Bacteria > Bacteroidota > Rhodothermia > Balneolales > Balneolaceae > HXMU1420-13. Next base: position 7,722 of record JAKSCW010000363.1, on the reverse strand, counting down.
TTGCAAATATTGCTTTCCCGAACCTATTCAAAGACTTTCCCTGAACAGTTGCACCAAACAAAGAATCCACAAAACTACCCAAAAACCCGCAAATAGCAATTAAAAGTATTACAAAGAGATTGGAATCCATTTCCATAAGCCAGAAAATGAGAGCTATAAATACAGCTCCAATCAAAGATGCAAACGTACCTGCAACGCTAATTGCTCCATCAGTACTAGGTGCAACTTTTTTAAAATTCGTGATCAACCAGGTTTTGCCTCTTACTCTGTGTCCTCCCACTTCTGATGCCCAGGTATCTGAAGTAGCAAATGCCATGCTGGATGCGGCAGCTATCATAAACGCGAAGTTTTCTGTGATGAACCAAATAATAACCCAAATGGCAAACCAAAACCCATTCGACCAAACCTGAAGTCCATCACGGCGGGAATTGCTTTCCAAAAAACCATCTTCATCAAAAACGTCTTTAGAGATAAGCGAACTGGAAACAAAAAAAGCCAGAACAATTACAGCTCCGGTTATTCCCCCAAAGCCAAAGGCAATGATCCCAAATAGCACCGCAGCAGTAGCTCCGTCTAATGAGAGCCAGTTAAGCACAAATGCTAATACACCGCATAAACTTGCCAGTACAATCGCGATAAAAAACCGAAGCTGTTCCTGTCCTTCCGAAAAAATGAGAAACACAAAAAGAAGTGAAAAGAAAAAAAAGATATTTAGGAGCCGATCGAGCACTGATCAAGAACCTGATTCAGAATCCAATTCTTCCTCTCTGTCATGTTTCATAATTGCGAAAATTACAATTATGTATCCAGTCATTATCACGATAGGTGACACATATAAAGAAATAAACCCTTTAACCTCATTTTCCAAATACATGGCAGTGAAACCGCCAACAATGAGCAATATAGCAATCCCTATTAACCGGTAATTAAACCCTGAGAAGAACATGGGTTTTGAATCTGCTTTCGTTTGGTTTGCTTTAGGCATACTTAAACTTTAATAATACTTAACTAAATTTGGGTTTGAAACGGGATAAGAAGTTATTTAATTATCCTGCAACTCCAAAAGGAGACGTTAAAACATATGCTAAAAATTGTATTGGCTTCAAGAAGTCCCCGGCGTAAGAAGTTATTATCTCAGGTAGGTATTGAGTTCCAGGTAGTTCCAAGTACAAGCGATGAAATAATTACATCACAAAAACCGGAAGATGTAGTTCTTGAATTGGCCAAACAAAAGGCTCTGGAAGTTGCTTTAACCCAGCCAAATTCTCTGGTTATAGGCGCTGATACCATTGTTGTTTATAACAGAAATATTCTGGGAAAGCCAAAGGATGAATATGAAGCAATACAAATGCTTCAACAATTAAGTGGAAATGTGCACCAGGTGTTTACCGGTGTGAGTTTGATAAAAACAAGTAAAGATAAAAGCGTGTTAGCCGAAACTTCTTTTTTTCAACAGACCAAAGTAACATTCAGTTCGTTGAGCCTACGAGAAATTGAAGCTTATGTCTCTACCGGAAGTCCTCTCGACAAAGCTGGTGCCTATGGAATCCAGGATGATTGGGGCGCGGTTTTTGTAGAGAACATAGAGGGCGATTATTATAATGTAGTGGGTTTCCCACTTAATCGGTTTTATAGAGAATTAAAACAATTTGAACCAAGTTTAGTACCAGGTATATCTATTCCTGTTTAATTATGAAAGGCACATTCTTTTCCTTATCGGTACTTATTTTTCTGTTTGCTGCTGAAACCCTTGTTGCTCAAACCAACAATCAATTCCAGATTGCTAACCGTTTAATGCAACAACAGCGTTACGATGATGCCCTTCCTATTCTCGAACGTTTAGCAGAAGAACAACCCGAAGTATTCATTTTCCTTGAACGGCTTGTGGATTGCCACATTCAGCTGAAGGATTACGATACTGCACTTCATATACTTGAAAACAGCGAATCTACTACAATAAACAGGGGATTAAGTAATATTTTAAGGGGAGAAGTATATCACTTGCGAGGGGATACAGCTGAGGCGTTTACTATCTGGGAACGGAATTTAATCCTGTTTCCAAATGAATTTCAAATCTATGTAAATACTGCTTCAACCATGGTTGAACGCCGTGCTTTTGAAGAAGCAATCGAAGTATTTTTACAAGGAAGGCGACATTTCAACAATCCTCAGCTTTTTATCACCGATATTGCCAATGTATATATGCAGGCAGGCAGGTATCAGGAGGCAATTGCCGAGTGGCTATACCTGATCGAACAAAACCCACAGCAGGAAGCTTCATTTAAACGATTATTGCTCCGCTATAATGATCCTTTACTCTTTGATGACAGTATTGCAGAGGTAGAGTTCAAAATTTCGGAAATGAACGTAACCGACCCTAACTATGAAACTTTCTATCGTTTACAGATTTGGCTTCAATTAGAAAACAAACTGTACCGCAGGGCTTTTGCCACCGCGAGGGAATATGAACGGAGTACTACCAGTTATAATTATGCCTTGTTTAATGTGGGTAGGCAACTCTCTGAAAATAATGAATTCGATTTGGCTTTACAGGCTTTCGATTTTTACAAGTCTGTTTCTTCAGGAGAAGTACGATGGCGGGCGTATGAAGAAAAGGCGGAAGTGTTTATGAGGTGGGCTAAATATCTGGATAATTACAGCCTCGATATTTCTAATAAGCGAGATAGCCTTTACCAGCTGAGTCTTGCAAATATTGATACCATTCTTGCTGAAACTGGCAATTACAGCCGTCTTTCTCAGGTATTAATGATGAAGACAGAACTAACTTTAGATTATATCTTCGATCTTGATGAGGCAAAAGAAGTAATTGCCCGGATAAAAAGATTATCCGGTATGGAAGATACACCAGAGGTAAATTACCTCGAAGGAAGAATTCAGCTTGCCCAGCAAGAACATACCGGGGCCCGGATTTCCTTCACCCGAAGTAACCGTCAGGCAGGTGTTGGTGATCTTGCAGAAAAAACGCGTTACTTCCTCGCACTGAATGATTTTTATGCAGGTGACTACGAATTCGCTCAAATCCAATTAAAAACACTCGGGCGTCAAAATACTTCCTACTACGCTAACGACGCCCTGGAACTTCGCCTTTGGGTGCAGGAAGGGCTAGCCAGTGATACCACAGGTGCTTCTCTTGATAGCTTTGCAGAGGCCCATTTCAATTATAAAAATGGGAACAACAAAAAAGCTGAAGAATTGTTTTATGCCATAATCAATTCGGAAACCCCTACCCCCTTTATTGACGATGCTTACATTTTACTTCCCAAAGTAACAGGATCTGTCAGTGACTCTTATTTTGAAACTATTTCTGACTATGTAGAAAAGACTCCTTATTTGCCTCAAAGAGAAGAATTTCTCTGGCAACTGGCTATTTCAGCTGATGAGTTATTAAATCGATATCAAAATGAACCAGGAGAACTTCAGCTTGAGGGTGTATCTGATATGTTTGTTGACCTGGCAATAAAATACTATGAAAACCTGATCCTTGAATTCCCGCAAGGTTTCTATGCACCCTTCGCCCGCCAACGCCTGGCAGAACTTTCCCGATTAAATTCCTGACCTATGATAAAAACTATTTACAGCTGGCTTTTGGCACTTATTCTTTTCGGAACTGTATCAGCTCAACAGCAGATTTTGATCCCTATGGATGCCTCCCAAACCGATCATCTAAAAGCTTACGGGGTTATATTTAATCATATAAGTGATGGATATCCCTCAAAATGGTTATTGAATTATCGGGGAGGTTCGTTTATGACCGTCGTTAATAATGACATTGAACGTAAAGCCCGGTTACGAAATGTGAGCTACGAAATTGTTTCTGGAGGTGAAGCAGCCTCGATTGTAGCAACCGTCGAATCTCCCGGTTCCAATACTTCAGTTGTAAACCTGGAAAAAACTCCGAAAATTGCCGTTTATACACCCAACCAAGCCCTTCCCTGGGATGATGCAGTAACCCTGGCTCTTACCTATGCCGAGGTTGAATACGATAAAGTGTGGGACGTTGAAGTGTTAGAAGGAAAGCTTTCTGAATACGATTGGTTGCACCTTCATCATGAAGATTTTACAGGTCAATACGGGAAGTTCTGGGCGCGCTACCAAAATATGCCCTGGTACATCACGCAGGTTCGCCAGATGGAGGCAATGGCCTCTGAATTAGGTTTTTCAAAAGTAAGTGAACAAAAAAAAGCAGTGGCACGCGAAATTAAATCCTATGTTGGGAATGGTGGCTTCCTGTTTTCCATGTGTTCCGGAACCGACACCTTCGATATAGCTCTGGCTGCGGAAAATGTGGACATCGTCCCTTCTCAGTTTGATGGCGATCCCGTAGACCCAAATGCTCAAAACCTACTCGATTATTCAAAAACATTTGCTTTTACTGACTTTTCTGTTGAACTCAGTCCTTACCAATACGAGCATGCAAACATAGATGTACCGGTAGCTATTCGCGAAATTGACCAGAGCCTGGATTTTTTCACCTTATTTGAATTCTCTGCAAAGTGGGATCCTGTTCCTACAATGTTGACCCAAAACCATGTGAGCAGTGTTCGTGGATTTTATGGTCAAACTACTGCTTTTCGAGCAGAGAGAGTAAAGTCTTCAGTCGTCGTGCTGGCAGAATCGCCCGGGCGGGAACAAGTTAAATATCTTCATGGAAATTACGGAAATGGAACGTTCACCTTCTATGCTGGTCACGATCCGGAAGACTATACGCATATGGTAAACGATCCCCCGACTGATCTGGCGCTTCATCCAAACAGTCCCGGTTATCGGCTAATTCTTAATAACATCCTCTTCCCGGCAGCTAAAAAACAGAAAAGAAAAACCTAAGAAATTTTGAATTATCGATTCTGAATTGGCTAGCTTTCAATTCATAATTCAGAATCACAATTTAAAATTTCTATGAAACCAAGCCGGGAGTTTGAAGACCTTGTCGAACTGGTTGCCATTCTTAGACGGGAGTGCCCCTGGGATCGAAAACAAACCCATGAAAGTATTAAGGATAACCTTATTGAAGAAGCTTATGAAGCCATTGAAGCTATCGACAACAAAGACTTTAAAGAGTTTGAAAAAGAATTGGGAGACCTGCTTCTACATGTAGTATTCCATGCCAATATGGCCAGTGAAACTGAGCACTTCGAGATAGGAGATGTAATCTACACCTTAATGGACAAGCTTATCCGTCGTCATCCGCATGTATTTGGAGAGCAGGAGGTTAATGGAGAAAATCAGGTAGCCGAGAACTGGGAAAACATTAAACTGAAAGAGGGAAAAACATCAACACTGGATGGATTACCAGCACATCTTCCTGCACTTATTCGAGCTCAACGAATGCAGGAAAAAGCGGCGAATGTTGGCTTCGACTGGCCGGAGTGGCGCCAGGCATGGGAAAAACTGGACGAAGAGCTTCAGGAATTTAAAGAGACACTCGAGCATAATGACATTGAAAAATCCCGTGAGGAATTTGGAGATTTGATGTTTTCAATGGTAAATGTAGCCCGTTTTTTTAACATCACCGCTGAAGATAGCCTTCGCATCACCAATAACAAATTCGAGCAGCGCTTCCGCTATGTAGAGGAAAAATTGAAAACCCAGGGAAAAGCCCTGAAGGATTCAACCCTGGAAGAAATGGATGTTTTTTGGGAAGAATCAAAAACCTTGTTAAGTAGATAACATAATTCCATCGCATTCATTAACTTCCTTGTCCCTAAAAGCGCTTTTGGAAGAAACTCTGCCTCAAAAGTACTTGTTGGTCAAGGAAAGAAACTCCTGTTCTCAAGCAGTTAACAATTCGAACTAAAATTTAACGGAATAAAGATGTCGAAAGATATTCATACGGGCTTTGATGAAACGCAATATCCACATATTAATCGAGGACTTGATGGTATTGTCGCTTTCTCTACAACAAAAAGTTTTATTGATGGGCAAAAGGGAGAGCTCATTTATGCGGGCTACAACATAGATACACTTGCTGAAAATGCCACTTTTGAAGAAGTTTGTTTTCTGCTTTGGAATGATCGGCTTCCTAATGCCAAAGAATTAGAAACACTTAAAGCGGATCTCATACGAGAAAGAAATCTTCCGGAAGTGGTTCTTAATTACCTTACAGGTACAGATAAAGACGCCGAACCTATGGCAGTACTTCAATCTGCCGTTTCCATGCTTGCTGATTTTGACCCAACCAAAGGCGCGTATGACAGCAATTTATTTATGAGCCAGGCAATTTCTCTTACTGCAAAAATACCCGTCATAATTGCTGCTTTCGATCGATATAGAAATGGAAAAGAGATTGTTGCTCCCCTCTCCGACGGAAGCACTGCCAAAAATTTCCTATATATGCTAAATGGTGTTGAACCTGGTTCCCAGGCTGAAAAGACCATGGATCTTTGCCTGATTCTTCATGCTGAACATGGTATGAATGCTTCTACTTTTACCGCCCGTACAATATGTGCAACTATGAGCGATATGTATTCTTCCATCACCGGTGCTATTGGCGCTTTAAAAGGACCTCTTCATGGCGGTGCAAATACAGCGGTAATGAACACACTCCTTGAATTGGAAACACAGGGCGAAGATGCGGATGCAGTTGCTTTTACTAAAGACAAGCTTGCTAAGAAAGAAAAAATTATGGGCTTTGGCCACCGGGTATACAAAGTATTTGATCCACGTGGTCGTCATCTCCAAAAAATGTCAAAAGGACTTTCGGAGGAAACAGGGCATGAAGAGTTCTATGAATGGTCAATGGATATGCTGAATACCATGAAGAGTGAAAAGAACATTGATCCAAACGTTGATTTCTTCTCGGCCACCGTCTACTATTCGATTGGAATTCAGCCAGATTTATACACCTGTATATTCACAATGAGCCGTATTTCCGGCTGGACTGGCCACTACATGGAACAAGCAGCCAATAACCGCCTGATCCGCCCACGTGCTCTTTATGTAGGTGAAAAGAACCTTGATTGGGTTCCAGTGGAACAGCGGTAAAAAACAAATTAAGTCAACCAAAAAAGCCTCAATCCGGGGCTTTTTTTATTTCACCACAAAATTAATAATCCTTCCTGGTACAAATATTTCTTTAACTAGCTTGCCTTCACTAAGGTACTTTCGAATTTTATCGTCTCCCTTAGCTATTTCTAAAACGTAGTCTTTGTCCTTCATTTTTTCTATCGGAACGTAAACATTTGCCCTCACCTTTCCGTTCACTTGTACCGGGTACATGATTTCATCTTCTTTGATGTATTCTTTGTTAAACAAGGGCCACTCTGTGTAAGCAATAGAAGTGGATTCCCCTAATCGTTCCCAGAGTTCCTCTGAAAAATGCGGAGCAAAAGGACTTAGTAACTTTGCAAAATCTTTTGCCACGGAAACCGGAACTGAATTCCATCCATTGGCCTCATTTACAAAAATCATAAGCGCAGAGATTGCCGTATTGAAACGCATTTCTTCAATATCTTCAGTCACTTTTTTGATGGCAATATGAAGTACTTTCAACTGATCTTTAGATGGTTCAGTACCTGAGACTTTTAATTCGCCTGTTTCTTCAACAATGAATAATCTCCAGGCCCGATTTAAGAATCGGTTTACTCCATCTACCCCCTTAGTGCTCCATGGTTTAACCTGCTCCAGTGGTCCCATAAACATTTCATACAAGCGAAGAGAATCAGCACCAAAATCTTTAATTACCGTGTCAGGGTTAATCACATT
>JAKSCW010000520.1 GCA_022360375.1 Balneolales bacterium | reverse complement strand
ATTTGTCTGGAGAATTAATTATTCGGTCAAATGACCCTGAACATGGTGAGGTTATTCAGCCAATCAGTTTAACCGTATTCCCGCTATTGTCGAATCAGGAATTGAGCGATTTGCCAACTGATTTTGAGATTTCTCAGAACTATCCAAATCCATTTAACCCAACTACAAGTATAAATTATGCGCTACCGCATGCAGGTAATGTAGAGATCAGAATTTATAGCATACTTGGACAGGAGGTTGCAAGTCTTGTAAACAGTTACCGTGAAGCCGGAAAATATTCCGCAACATTTGATGCAAGAAGGCTGGCAAGTGGGGTTTATTTTTACCGAATGTTAGTTGATGGAAAAGAAATTGATCTTAAAAAAATGATGTTGCTTAAATAACATAATATTTTATCATTCATGTGATTTAAAATTAGTTAAGTGAAACATCATCCAATCAGACAACCCAGGCAGTATCCATTTTGGTTGAAGACGACCATTACTCTTTTCGGACTCATTTTGCTGTTCGTCATAATGAATTACGGAAAATTCATTTTGATGCCGCTCGCTTTTTCAGGGTTTTTGGCTATGCTGTTGAGCCCGGTCGTCAATAAATTTGAGAGCTGGAAAATGGGACGTGTATTCAGCATCCTGTTAACCATCATTTTGGTATTGGTGATTTTTGCCGGGATTCTCACACTCATCTCAGCGCAATTTGTGCAATTTGCAGAACGTGTCCCCGAAGTTACGGAACGCCTTCAAAGCGTTGCTAATGATGGCATCGAGTTTTTAGAGGAAACTGTTGGCCTTACAGAACAGCAACAAACGGATTATCTGGAACAGGGAATTGGAAATATCTTAGATCGGGTTCAACAATTCATTGGTTCATTAATTGGTGCTACCTCAAGTGCTGTCACTTTAATGACGCTCATCCCAATTTTCGTGTTTTTCCTGCTTTACTACCGGCGCATGTACCAAACGTTTTTCAGGGTGCTGTTTTCAAAAAAAGACGAACATAGCAACATTGATGGAGTGTTGGAAAATGTGCAGGATGTCACTCAAAATTACCTGGTAGGTTTACTTACCGTGATGGGAATTCTGGCAGTGATGAATACCCTGGGTTTGATGGCTATTGGTTTGGAGCACGCCCTGTTTTTTGGAGTATTTGCTGCATTGATGGCCATAATTCCTTATCTGGGAATTATCTTAGGAGCGTTGCCACCGCTGTTGTTTGCCCTCCTTTTGGGAGATTCTCTGCTCCAGCCCGTTCTCGTGGTTATCATTTTTGGAGGGATTCAATTCCTGGAAGGGAACTTCATTTCGCCCCGTATCGTAGGCTCCAAGGTATCCATTAATCCCTTTATGGCCATGCTAGCGTTGATTGTGGGCGGAGAAGTCTGGGGAATTTCAGGGATGATCCTGTTTGTACCCTTTATCGGCATTCTTCGCGTGATTTTTGAAGAAATTCCCGAGTTGAAGCCGTATGGGTATTTGTTGGGGAATAGAATCGAGTATGAGGCGCCGAAGGCTGGTGATTAGTTGTTCTTGTATCCGTTAAGTGAAAAAAAAACGTCATGCAGAACCACGTGCTGAACCTGATTCAGTATTGATTCAGCACCGGTAATAGCATCAACTTCTTTGGTACTTTTGCATCATAGCAAAAGTACATGAGTGAAATTCGGGTATAAAAGTATACGATGGTGAGGAGAGATTTTCAGTATGAATGAATCCCACGGTGACATGCATTTCGTTAATGGGCGAATTGGATCATACTTTTCACCCGTCAGATCAAAAGTATATTCTGTACAATCTAAGTATTGAATATGGTTTTAATGTTTAAATAACATTGAAATCGTACTATGTCGTATAAAAATTGGGTATTAGGATTTAAAATGAACTCTCAAAGACTATCTTTCATTAGGTTTTTCGACCTATTCAACCTTAGAATGGGCATTGGAATAGTAATAGCGGTTTCCGGTGCATATCTGTGCCACCGATATGGGATAATTGCCGAATATCCGCTTTCATTGATAAGTATTGCTATTGTTTTCCCCATTGTATTCAGTATTAATGCGGCCTTCACCCGTAAAGAAAAAGCCCTAAAAGCCTATGCTGAAATAAAAGCTCATGGAACGGCACTCATATTTGCCGCCAAAGATTGGAAGAGTGAGGACGACACAGGTGATCTGAAACCGGAAGTCCTGGATCAACTTCAGGGATTAATCTCATCTATGAAGCTTTATTTTGGATCTCCCTCGGTTCAAATTGACAATGTATATAACGAATTCGGTGAGCTCTCTAAAGTATTACAAAAACTGAGGGTACAAATAACTAACAGTGAAATGAGCAGAGTGAACCAGTACCTAAGTAAGATGTTAGTCAGTTTTGAAGAGATAGCCACCATAAAAAGCTACAGGAGTAGCATCTATCTCACAATTTATGGTAGAATTGTTGTTTTTTTATTTCCGGTTTTATACGCGCCATATTTTGGGAATCATGTATCCGAATTCCATCCTGGTTTATTGGGGTATTCACTACCAGTTATTTATACAACGGTACTTATTGCTTTGCAAAATGTCCATGATTTGATCGAAGACCCTTTAAATGGCCTGGGGCTTGATGATCTTAAGTTCGAAATGCCAACCTGGGATAAGTTAGGGAAGTAGTTTTCAAACCAGCGAGGTTAACGTGCTTTAAAATAAGCCAGTACTTCCTCAGCACTCTTGGTATTTAAGACCCGCTCTTTTTCGTATTTCCCTTTTCGGGCAACACGAACCCCATATTTAATTACATCAATCCCATCAATGCTGTGTGCATCCGGGTTTATACTTGTCATCAGGCCAACTTCTTTTGCTTTATTTCCGAAGCTCCAATCCAAATCCAAACGCCACGGGCTGGCGTTAATTTCGATAGCAGTGTTGTGTTCCGCAGCTAACGCTACCAGCTCATTCAGATCAATATCGCTACCATTGCGTTTTAGTAATAACCGTCCGGTGGGGTGACCTACAATCCGTGTGTATGGATTTTTGATTGCATTTCTAAAACGCTCCATCATTTTCTCGCGCGGCATATCCAACGTTTGGTGCACACTCGAAACAACGAAATCGAACCCTTCCAGTATCTCGTCCGGGTAATCGAGGCTTCCGTCTGCAAGAATATCCGAT
>JAKSCW010000173.1 GCA_022360375.1 Balneolales bacterium | reverse complement strand
GTGGGAATGGGAAAAATTGCAACGGTTGGGCTTGCTCCTGCAGTATTTGGCCCGTGGATGAATGTGACAGGTTCAGCGCTTGCTAATTTCTGGAGAAGAAAAGTGATTGAACCTTGATTTGAGCGTATCAAGGATTTAGAATTCTTTACGTGCCAGGTCTATCTTTTAACCAGGTCAGTAATTGAGTTAATAACATTTCGGGTGGCCTGTTCATGCAACGAGCCAATTTTGTACAAAATAATATTTCGAGAGCAGGTAAAGATTTTATCTGGTCGAATGTTACTTGTTTTATTCAGTGAACCAGATTTAAAATCTTGGGTTTCTATTGAGATCGAGAATTTGTTTTTATGGGCTTTACTGGTAATCTGGCAAAGAAATACATCTTCTTCTCCGAGATCAGTAATTACAAAAGCAGGTCTGCGTTTTACACTTGAAAGGTCAGAGAATGGGAAAGGAACAACAACGATATCTCCCTTTACAAATCTTTCCATGCTTCATCTTCTTCAGAAGTTAGCCATTCCCTTGCCAATGAAGGTTCACTAACTATGGTTGAAGTCATTGTTTCACTTTCTTGTTTCACTAAGAAACGAACATAATCTAATATCTCTCGTGCTCTGTGATCCGAAAGTTTATCGATCTCTTTTTTTAATTGTTCTTTTTCTGACATGTCCAAATATACGCCTATTCCTAATTCTCCCAAAGGGATGCACATGGCATTAATTGAACAATTGATCTTTGAAGCAGTTTACTGCGCTAAGCCGCATCTCCAATATCATCCATTCTTACCCCAACCAGCCGGCTAACCCCGGTTTCGGGCATAGTTACCCCGTACATCATCTCCGCTTTGCTCATTGTTTTTTTGTTGTGGGTGATGATGATAAACTGTGTTTCCTCGCTGAAATTCTTGATCATTTTTGCGAAGCGCTCAATATTGGCGTCGTCAAGCGGGGCATCCACTTCATCCAGTACACAGAACGGAGAAGGCTTCACCAGGTAAATAGCGAAAAGAAGGGCAATGGCGGTAAGTGTTTTCTCCCCGCCGGAAAGCTGGTTGATTCCACTTGGTCGTTTCCCTTTAGGTTGTGCCTTAATTTCAATGCGGGCTTCCAGTGGGTCTTCCACATCCTCCTCTATCAACAGGTCACAGTAATCATCCTCATTGAAAAGGGTTTTGAACACTTTCCGGAAGTTGGTTTGGATTTCCCCAAACGTTTTGTTGAAGCGATCGGTAGCCGTGGTGTTGATTTCATCGATGGTTTCCAGCAGCTGGGCTTCGGCTTTATCCAGGTCCGCAATTTGTTCTTCATAGAAATCGAGGCGCTCTTTTTCTTCTTTGTATTCCTCGATGGCCAGCTGATTCACTTCGCCAAAGCTGTTCAGTTTCTGGCGCAACCAACCGATACGTTGTTTCACTTCATCGGGAGTTTTATCCGAAGGCATGTCCACTTTTTCAACCTGTTTCATCAGGATGCCATAGGTTTCCCAGATGTGATCAGAAAGGCCCTGGATTTGCATTTCCATTTTTTCTTTGGCCATGGAAAGATGGTGCACCAGTTCGAGGTTTACTTCTTTCTGGCTCCGGATTTCCCGCAGGTTCTTCTCAATTTCGTTGATGGAACCCCGTTGAATTGCTGCCGCTTCTTCCGCTTTTTTCAGCGATTGGTCTGCTTCAAGCTTCAGCTCTTTGTTTTTGGAAAGTTCGATCTCAACTGACTCTACATAATTCCTGAATTCAGTGATGTTTTTCTTTGCCTGGCCGGTGAGCTTCGTTCGGTTTTCAATGCGGGCCTGAACGCTTTCGATTCCATTTTCCGCGCGGCGAACATCCCGCTCGTGGTTTTCCACTTTGTTCTTCAAATCCTGGTGCTTCAGCTGGGCATCGTTGAACCGGCTTTGGGCAATACTTCGTTCTTCTTCCAAAGAAGCCAGCAATTCTTTCTTTTCAGTTTGCCGAGTGTCGAGCTTTGCTTTCTTTTTCTCTAATTCCTTTTGCTTGGGTTTAATAACATCCAGCTCTTCCTGGGCAGTGCCTTCATTGCTCTTCAGGCTGTCCTTTCGGTTCACCAGTTCCGTGATGTTTTTCTGGTAAATCTGAACTTTTGAGCCCAGGCTATGTTGCTGTTGCTCCAACTGTCGAAGTTCCTGCTCCTTTTGCTTCAGCAAATTGCTGAGTTGCCCCAAATCAATGTTAGTGTACTTTTCCGTGATTTGAGTCAGGTATTCGCCAAGCTTGTCAATTTCTTTAAGTGTAGTCGCCTTTTCTTTTTCTAACCGCTCGATTTTGTCTTTCAAACCAACACGCATCCCGGTGTTCTTACTCTTGCTACCGCTTTTGTAAAAACCGGATTTAGTGATTACTTCACCGTCGTAAGTTACCCCAACCGCGTTAGTTCCTTTCAAGCCTTTGTAGGCTTCTTCCACGGTATTGAATACCAACACTCTTCCAAGCAATAACTGTTTCAACGCTGAATACTGGGGCTTACACTTTACCTGGTCAAACAGCGAGCCTTTGATTACATCGTATTTGGCAGAAAGCTTGTCGAGGGGGATGAAGGTAGCTTTGCCCTTTCGATTTTCTTTCAACTTGTTAGCGGCCTGTTTGGCTTCATCCAGTGTGGGCAGAATCACATTATTTAATGTGGCCCCAAGCACCGATTCCAGCGCGATGGCATGCTTTTCATCGGTATCGAATACTTCAGCAACCGTAAACATCTCTTTGAAATCGAAACGATGGTTTTCCATCAAATACTTTACGGAACCGGGATAAGCCTCGTTGGAATTAGCCACATCGTTCAGCAAACGAATTTCATTCAACAGGGAAGAATGCCGGCTGTGAAGGGTGCGGAGCTCATCTTTGATTTCATTTTGTTTGGCAGCGAATCCTTCTTTTTTCTCGCGGGCTTGTTCCAGTTCTGTTTCCTGCTCATCCCGCTCATTTACCAGTTTCCCGAGTTGCGTTTCTGCGGATGAACGTTCTTTGTTCAGTGAGTCGATTTCATCGTTCAGCCCGATAATTTCTTCGTTGATGCGCTCCAGGTCGCCTTCCGTATTTTCAAGGCGCGACTCAATCTTAATCTGTTGGGTTTGAAGTTTATTCAGTTCATTGGTTGCCGCACTGAACTCCACTTCCAGTTCATATAATTCGTGGCGTTCTTTATTGTATTGCTGCTGAACCTGCCCATACTTTTTCTTTGATTCATCCAGGATTTTCTCCGACTTATCCAGTTCTTTATCAAAGCCTTCCAGCTTAGACCGGCTGCTGCCAAGCAAGTCCATTAATTCCTTTAAGTCCACTTCCGCCTGGTCGATATCCCTGGTATACTCAGTGATCACCTTCTTTTCATTCTCGATTTTTTCTTTGGTGATGCGGATGTTTGTCTCAGCCTCAAGAACAGCATTATGTAACTGGCTCGCTTGCCGTTGAGCATCTCCTTGCTGGCGTTCTTTTTGGAGTAGCTGGGCCCGGGCGTTTTCGTTTTCTACTTCCAGTTGTTCCGCTTTGGTGGTGATTTCCACTTTCTCTTTTTCTGCGTTGCGAATCCGATCCTGGAGCGGCCCTAATTCTTCTTCGATTTTTGCTACATCGTGAAGGGTAAGTGCCTTATCAAGTTGCTCAAGTTCGTCTTTGTATTTTTTAGCTTTTTCAGCCTTCTCCGCCTGGATTTCCAGGGAACGGGCTTTCTTACGAAGTTCAATTAACAGGTCATCAACGCGTTGCAAGTCTTTTCGGGTTTCATCCAGCTTGCGCAGCGTTTTCTTGCGTTGATCTTTGTAGCGGGTTACCCCGGCCGCTTCTTCGAACAAACGCCGCCGATCGTTATTCTTGTCGTTCAGAATTTCTTCCACCATTTTTAACTCGATCACTGAATATGCATCGGACCCCATCCCGGTGTCCATAAACAAATCCATGATATCTTTGAGTCGGCAGGGCGTGTTGTTAATCAGGTATTCAGAATCGCCGGAACGAAACAAACGCCGGGTGATGGTCACTTCGCTGTACTCGATGGGAAGAATGCCTTTGTCGTTTACAAAGGTGAGGGAAACTTCGGCCATCCCAAGGGCTTTCTTTTTTGCTGTTCCATTAAAAATGACGTTACTCATGGCCGAAGAACGAAGCAGGGAAGGGCGTTGCTCCCCAAGTACCCAGCGCAATGCATCCACAATATTGGATTTTCCGCATCCGTTTGGCCCTACAATGGAGGTAATTCCACTGTCGAAGCTCACCTTCGTTTTGTGAGCAAAGCTTTTAAATCCGTGTAAGTTCAGTTCGGATATATACACCTAGTTCAATGTCTGGCTATACCGTCATGATTTCACTTTCCTTGGTGGAAAGGAGGTCGTCTACTGTTTTGGTATGATTGTTTGTGATCGTTTGCACGTTGTCTTCCGCTTCGTACTTTGAATCTTCGGGAAGAGATTCTGAGTCTACTGTCTTTTTAATCTGATCGTTGGCATCCCGGCGGGAATTTCGAATACTGATCCGGGCTTGTTCGGCTTTGTCCCGGGCTACTTTTACGAGTTCTTTTCGGCGTTCTTCTGTTAGTATGGGAAGCGGAATCCGGATGAAATCCCCGTCGTTCATTGGATTCAAACCTAAACCAGCAGCCATGATTGCTTTCTCAATATCTGCCAGGGTTGATTTATCATAAGGAGTAACCACCAGCATTCGTGGTTCAGGTACGCTGATATTTCCCAATTGCTGAAGC
>JAKSCW010000365.1 GCA_022360375.1 Balneolales bacterium | reverse complement strand
GAAGCTTCGATGCTGGATATTTCACTTTGGATTACACTGATACGGGCTGTAACAGAAAAAACAAAGCTGGTATTAATGGGAGATCCGCACCAACTTGCTTCTGTAGAAGCTGGATCAATCCTTGGTGATATCTGTTCACAAGCCTCCAATTCTTTTTCCCAGGAAATGGCTTTGAAACTGGAAATAGAAAACAATGATGATTCAACGCCTGATTTCAATGATTCGATTATAAATCTTACCAAAAGCTATAGATTTTCAGAGAATTCGGGAATTAAGAGTATTTCGGACGCTATAAATGAGGGAGATTCTGAAAAAGTAATTGAATTGTTAGAATCGAAGGAGTTCCCGGAACTGGTATGGGTGGAGCCATCGGGTACTACTATTAACCAATTAATTGAAAAATTCTCTGTAGTACCTTACACACAATTGTTAAATGATGGATTTAGTTCAGAAACCCTCAATGAGTATCAAATTCTCACAGCATATAGAAAAGGGCCCTTTGGGAATGAATATATCAACCTGAAAAGTGAACAAAGAATAAAATCAGCAAACAACATTGATATTGATACCGTATGGTTCGATGGCCGCTCTGTAATAGCAACGCGAAATAACCACACCTTAGGTATTAAAAACGGTGAGATTGGAATTTATGATGCTTCGAGAGGACTTATAAAATTTGAGGGTAAAGAAGAGGACGGGATTTCGATTTCGAGGTTAACCCATTACGAGCCTTCTCAATCAATTACTATCCACAAAAGCCAGGGTTCAGAGTATAGAAATGTAGCTATAGTCCTTCCAATGGCCGAAAATGAGTTATTAACTAAAGAACTTTTATATACAGCTGTAACAAGAGCGAGGGAAAGTATTCTTGTAGTAGGTAAGAGAAAAACAATAATTGATACAGTCCGCCAATCTATTGATCGGAAAAGTGGCTTGATTAAGAAAATTTGGGAATAACGAACATTTACTGCAAAGCTTAAGGGGATACACTCCAAAAATTTTTCAAAAAAAAAGCTGCAATGATATTCATTGCAGCCCGAATCTGTACCCCGAAAAAGCCAACGTATTCATGGAGGGGAGGTTGATAGCCTGCCCTCTTTCTTTTTCGCCTGAACAAATATGAAACAATAAAAACTCTTAAACACTTAGAACTTATTAATAAATATTAGAGAGTTTTTAGATAAGCTATTTCACTTCAAGAAGTTCTACCTTGAAAATCAACATATGATTAGGTTCTATAAGACCACCGGGGCGTGGGTTTTCTCCATAAGCCAATTCTGCTGGAATATAAAATTCAAAGGTAGAACCTTCCTGCATAAGTTGAAGGCCTTCAATCCAACCCTGAATTACAGCACCCAATAAGAATTCTGCAGGTATTCCGTCACCATAGGTAGAATCAAATATAGTACCGTCAACAAGTCGGCCTTCATACATTACCACAACTGAATCCTGGGGGGTAGGGGAAGAGCCTTCTCCCGGGTCCAGAATTTTATACTGAAGTCCTGACGGGGTTTCTGAAACCCCTTCTTCATTCAGATTTGAAGCAAGAAATTCATCTTGTTCAATTTTATTGTCGGTTTTCATTTTGTCGAGTATGTAAACATTGAATCGATCAAAAAGTGCCTGGAGTTCAGTATCCGGAACTTTGGAATCTTCTCCATCTAATCCGGTAATAAATCCTGCTATAAATTCCTCCATTCCAATATCAGGAAAGCCTTGTGTAGCTAAACGCGCCCCATATTGATGACCAATTGTATAGCTGGCACTGTCTACCAGGGTATTGAGTTCTGCATCTTTTGAATACTCTTGAGGTGTTTGTGTACAAGCATTAAGAATAAAAACTGAAGCAAATGCCGTAAGAAGAAAATGTGATAATTTCATTTAGAAAATTTTGAACTTTGATTTAAGAGCAGCAAAGATAGAGGAAATGTGTATTTAATACACTTTACAATCCTTCTGTGTATATTCGCCTTTTATCGAAAAACTAGAGACACATTGACGTTTAAAGAATTTAATTTAGAAGAAAGCCTGCAGTCAGGATTGCAGGATATTGGTTTTGAAGAACCAACGCCCATTCAGGCTAAAAGCATTCCTATCGCCTTAGAAGGAAAAGACATTTTAGGAGCAGCTCAAACAGGTACCGGTAAAACCGGAGCTTTTGTAATCCCGATACTCCAAAAAATACTTACTAACCCCAGTGAAGGAACGAAAGCACTGATTCTTTCTCCAACAAGAGAACTTGCACAGCAGATTGATGAACAGATTTTTGCACTGGGCTATCACACAGGATTACATTCTTCTACTATAATTGGTGGGGAAGATTTTGCAAAACAAGCCGAAGCTATCCGTGCCGGGGTTGATATTATAGTTGCTACTCCTGGCCGGTTAATCGATCAGATGAAAGTATTGGATATCGATTTTTCAGGAATCCAGTTTTTAATCCTGGATGAAGCTGATCGTATGCTTGATATGGGTTTTCTGCCTGATGTGAATCATATCATTGATAAACTTCCAAAAGACCGTCAAACTTTAATGTTTTCTGCGACTATGCCCAGGGAAATTCAGAAGCTCTCTAAAGAGATAATGAATAAACCTGAGTTTGTTAAGATTGAAGTTTCAAAGGCAGCTAACAGTGTTGAACAACGAGCTTATACTATTGATGGTCGTGAGAAATTGAAGTTGACTCAGCGCTTGCTGGACGATGTTGAATGGTCGTCATGTATCATATTTACCGCTACAAAAAGAGGTACTGATCAACTGGAACGCCTGTTGGTAAAAAAAGGAATAAAAGTTGGAAGTATTCACGGAGACAGAGATCAGGAAGATCGAACAAGGGCTCTTAATGCGTTCAAAAATGGGGAAGTGCCCATTATAATCGCAACCGATGTTTTGGCCAGAGGAATTGATATTGCAGATGTTTCTCTAATCATTAATTATGATGTGCCCCAAGCTGTTGAAGATTACATTCATCGCATAGGTCGTACTGGTCGATATGATAAAACAGGAATTGCGATTACGCTGGTGAATAAGAAAGACACTAAGTTGTTCAAAGCTATTGAGGCAAAAGTTAGAAAGGATTTAACGGTCATCGATGGTGATGCTTTGATTCAAAGCCCATCAGGGCATAAAGAAAAGCCCCAAAAAAAGGAACAAAAAGCAAAGAAGCCTTCCCCCCAAAACAAAAGGCAACAAAGCAAGAAAATAACCCCGGATTGGAGTGATGCTAAAGGTATCAAAGCAACTCGAAAGGATGATGGGAAGTTAAGCTTTGAGCTGCTTGGTAAACCAGACCAGAAAAAGCAGGAAAAACCTAAAAAGAAAGAAGTTAAAGTTCAGAAACAGGAAAAAAAGCCACAAAACAAGAAAAAAGAGGCTTCAAAAAGAGATAGGAACGTCAACAAGAAGAAGAACAATAAACAAAAGCAAAAGCAGAAGGCAAATATCTCTGAGGTTGAACTTAAAACCATTAATAAAGCTTCAGAGAGGAACAAAAAATCCAGAAAACCTGCCAAGGGAATCTGGGGACTAATAAAAAGTATGTTTCCAAAATTTTAAGTGGTTCTTAATAGCTCCTTTATTCTTATCACAAAATCCTGAAGTACTTTCATACAAAAACATGCTATGAAAAAACACCTTCTTTTATCCATATTCTCGTTTTTATTTGTGGTGAATTGTAACGCCCAGGTAATTTTTACTGATACTATTTCCGTTAATACTGAAAGTATCACTGCTAATAAAAAACTTCCTTTGGTGGAAGATGGGCCAATTAAAAATGTGATTTTTATAATAGGTGATGGAACTGGTCTTGCTCAAATTTACTCAGGTCAAATGCATCTTGTAGGCAAGAGAGGATTGTTACATGTACAAACACTTCCTGTAACAGGTCTTGTTAAAACCTATTCAGCCGATAGTTACATAACGGATTCTGCCTCAGGAGCTACTGCTTATTCGTGTGGGGTAAAAACTGATAACGGGATGATCGGTCAGCTTCCTGACGGGCGAACCTGTAAAACCATCCTTGAAATGGCTGAGGAAAGAGGACTGAGTACCGGTTTAGTAGCAACTTCAACCGTTACACATGCTACACCTGCCAGTTATGCAGCCCATGTGCCTTCTCGAGGAATGGAAACAGAAATTGCAGCACAGTTTTTAACTTCGGGAACGGATGTGATACTTGGCGGGGGAACTGAATTATTTTTACCAGAAGCGGATGGGGGGAGAAGAGACGATGGGAGAAACCTTGTTGAAGAATTTAAATCAGCGGGATTTGATTACGTTACAAACGCACGCGAATTGGATGTTTCCACTTCAGATCAGGTATTAGGGTTGTTTTCGCCGGGAGGAATGCCTT
>JAKSCW010000244.1 GCA_022360375.1 Balneolales bacterium | reverse complement strand
TGAGCCAATGCCCTGGCAAAATGAACACGCTGTTGTTCTCCACCCGAAAGGGTTGTGTATGACTGATCAGCTAAGTGTAAAGCGTCCACTTTTTCTAAACACCAATGGATTATCTCGTCATCATGAGCAGAGTTGAATACGCCTGAATAAGGAGACCGGCCAATGCTGACTACTTCAAGGGTGGAAAAAGAAAAATCGAGGGATACTTTTTGGGTAACAACAGCACGTTTTTTTGCAAGCTCACCAAGGGGTTGTTTCAGGAGGTTCTTTCCTTCAACAAATACTGAGCCCGAAGTGATGGGGGCATCTCCGCAGATTGCTTTTAAAGCAGAAGATTTACCGGCGCCGTTTTTTCCTATTACCGCAGTTAAGACCCCCGGTTTTATTTGTATCGAAACATCGTCTACAATCTTTTTACCACCGGGTAGTGCTATGCTGATATTTCTGGATTCTATCATAAGTAGTTGGTAAGAGATCGGTTTCGAACCAGCAACCAGAGAAAAAAAGGAGCGCCAATGGTAGAAGTAACAATGCCAATGGGTAGTTCAGCTGGTGAAACTATCATGCGCGCAAAAAGATCAGACGAAAGAAGCAATAGCGCCCCAAGTATTGCCGAACCCGGCATCAGGAAGCGGTGATCTGGTCCAATGATTAATCTAAGAAGGTGAGGAACTACCAGGCCCACAAAGCCAATAATTCCGGAAATAGCTACGGAGGTACCTATGCCTAACGCAGCCAGAACAATTACTGTTTTTTTGATTCTTTGCGTATTGACACCCAGATGCCTGGCTTCATGCTCACCCAGCAACAGTATGTTCATTTGTTTAGAAAGCAGGGGCAAGCCGATGATACACACCAGTAAAAAAGGTGTGGTAGTAATTACGGAATCCCAAACGGCACCGCTCATGCTTCCTAACGTCCAGAAAGTGAAATCCCGGATTTGAAGATCTGTAGCTGAAAAAATAAGATACCCTATGCCGGCAGCTGATAACGCATTTATGGCAATTCCGGACAACAACATGGTAGTTACACTGGTTCTGCCTGCCTTTGTGGATATAACGTAAACCAACCAGGTAGCTACTAAACCTCCAACAAATGCAGCAAACGGAAGTAAGCCAGAGGTTAAAATTTCTGGTAGAAACAGGCTGATTTGAGCCCCTAAAACGATAACAATTGCCGCAGCAAAAGCCGCACCGCTCGATACTCCAATTAATGTGGGGTCGGCCAGGGGATTCCTGAACAAACCTTGCAAAGCAGCTCCTGATACCGAAAGAGTAGCACCCACCAACATAGCCAGGATAACTCTTGGTAGGCGAATGCTATTCACAATAGCAGAGAACTGTGTTAAAGAATCATCAGAAACTACCAGCCCAAGCCGGGCACCAAGTATTTCTACTACTGTTTTCGGGGGAATGGAAACCGGGCCTATGCCAATGGAAATAATCCCGAAGAACCCGAGGAAAAGAACCAACAGGAATAAGGTGACTGATTGCTTTTTATACCTCTTTAACCAATCGAATACATATTGAAACAAAGGATATGCAGGCACTAAAGGTTAATGGTTGTTTCCGGATGAATCAATTCCATAAGCTGAAGAATTGCCGACCCAAAACGGGGACCAAAGCCCAATAAAAGATTACCGTCCATACCTATAATCTGGTCTTTCTGAGCGGCAGAAATAATATTGATGCCGGAAGTATTTTTTATTCCTTCCTTCACTTCTTCCAGTCTGCTTTCCATAACAAGAATGAAATCGGGATTACTCGCCAGAATAGCCTCATTAGACGCAACCTTATACCCTTCAAAGGAATCGAATGCATTTTGACCTCCTGCAAGTTCAATAATTTTTTGAGCCCCGGTATTATTCCCGGCCACCATAAATGTACTTCCTCCACGCGCAGAAAGTACAAATAGAATTTTGGGTTTAGTGGGCAGTGTTGCTCTTAAGCTATCTGCAATTCGGTAAAGGTGTTCGTTTTCTTTAATGAGTTCGGAAGCTTTTTCTTCAGCACCAAGAATTTTTCCAATGGTGGAAAGCTTGTGAATTACCCCCTCCATGGATTCTTCTTCCCGGACAAGTACAAGGTCGGTGCCAGCGTCCCGAATTTGTTGTATTGCCGAAGCAGGGTTTGCGTCACTGCTTGAAATAATAAGAGTAGCCCCCAAAGAAAGGGCTCCCTCAGAGGTCATATTTCTTAAATAAGGGAGACGTGGCATGCTAAAAACCGAAGGCGGATAGGTACTCGATTCATCAGTGGCAATAACCTGATCACCAAAGCCTAACGCAAAAACCGTTTCGGTAACTGAACCGCCAAGAGTAATGATCCTTGAAGCATCTGTAATGGCAATCTCAAGCCCATCCGAACTTTCAATTAATGGTTGGGCATGCAGAGGCATCCATAAGGTTAACACAAAAAGGAAACAGGCTGGATATTTTATCATGCCGGAATTTGTTCTTCTTTTAGTTCAGCAATCAATGTTCTCCAGCTTTCTAATTCAGGGTTTCCTGGCTTTCGGGCACCAAAGAAAGTGGCGATGTTCTTATTGTCATGGTCAAAGATTTCAAGGGAAGTAACAATACCG
>JAKSCW010000185.1 GCA_022360375.1 Balneolales bacterium | reverse complement strand
AATTCAATACCAATACATACAGCTCATCTCTCCCATTATGGTTTCCATCATGGTCACCATCGAGTGCATTAATCTTCTGCACCCCGCCTTTGAATTCCAACATCAATCACATCCTTTAACGCTCTTTACTATTTACTGAATTATGAACCGTTCGAAAGATTCTTCGACTTCCTTACGCATTGCTATTCAAAAAAGTGGACGCTTAACCGAGAAAACCACCGATCTGCTACATGGAATAGGTATCGATTTCGATAACTACAAACGCAATTTAATGGTTAAAACCCGCAATTTTGATGTAGAACTTTTACTCCTGCGCGACGACGATATTCCTGAATATGTTCAGGATGGAATTTGTGATCTTGGCTTTGTGGGAGCGAATGAAGTGTTTGAAAAAGATGCGGATGTTACCGTTCTCAGAGGTTTGAATTATGGAAATTGCCGGCTTTCGATAGCAGCTCCAAAAAAAAATTCCATTCAGAATGTATCTGATTTCGAAGGCAAAACCATTGCTACCAGTTATCCTTTTCTTACTAAAAAATATTTCAACCGACATGGAATAAAGGTAAACCTGGTAGAAATTTCCGGTGCAGTGGAAATCACTCCGCAATTAGAAGTAGCTGATGCCATATCCGATTTGGTTTCTACTGGTGGTACTCTTCAGGCTAACGGACTAGAAGAATTATTTACTGTTTTAGAGTCTGAAACTAAACTTATCCAGACAAACCTGGAGCTTTCGCCTGGTAAACAGAAGCTAATAGAAAAGTTTTTGGTTCGAATTGATGGCTATCAACAAGCGGCTAAGAGCCGTTACATGATGATGAACGCGCCCGAAGATAAAATCAGCGCTATAAAGGAAATTATCCCATCCATGAAAAGCCCAACCATCGTACCTTTAGCTGAATCGGACATGGTTGCTATCCATACCGTGATTCCTTATACCCAGTTCTGGAATGTAATGGAAGACCTTAAGGAAGCGGGTGCTTCAGACATTGTAATGCTCCCCATCGAAAGTATGATTATATAATGAACACCTATTACTATAACCAACTTACAGATTCTGAGATACAGGAACTCATCAAGCGACCCAAAATGGATTTTGCTTCCATTTTTGAATTAGTTCAACCCATTATTGATGAGGTTGAAACCAATGGGGATAATGCCCTGCGAACGTACACAAAACAATTTGATGGTGTAGAACTTTCAACAGTTACTTTCGATCCGAATTCGGTGAACGTAGCTCTGGATCCGAAAGTTAAAGCTGCAATTGACCAGGCCTTCTCAAATATAGAAGCATTTCACAAAGCCCAGCTTAAAGAAGAACTTCAGATAGAAACTATGCCGGGTGTTACGTGCAAAAAAGTGATGCGCCCTATAGAATCGGTGGGAATTTATGTACCCGGAGGCACAGCAATTCTTCCATCTACTGCAATGATGCTTTCCATCCCGGCTATAATTGCGGGTTGCTCTAACATTGTTTTAGCCTCCCCACCTAACAAGGATGGAGTAATTGCACCGGAAATCGTTTACATCGCGCAAAAAGCGGGAGTGTCTCAGATTCTTATGGCAGGTGGAGCACAGGCTGTGGCCGCTATGGCTTTTGGAACAGAATCGGTAACTAAAGTGGATAAAATTCTCGGGCCTGGAAATCAATATGTAACCGCAGCTAAAATGATTCTGCAGAACAGTGAGGCTCAAATCAGTATGGATATGCCAGCCGGACCTTCCGAAGTGCTGGTAATCGCCGATGGGGCAGCTAATCCGGCCTACGTTGCCGCAGACCTGCTTTCGCAGGCAGAACACGGAGCCGATAGCCAGGTGGTACTGGTAGCTACTCAGGATTTCGAAATGGATAGTCTTAAGAAAGAACTGGATGCCCAGCTAGAAGAACTTCCCAGGAAAGAAGTCACTGAAAAGGCTTTGGAGAACAGTTTTTCTATCATCGTGGATTCGGTTAACGCGGGTATCCATTTTTCAAATATTTATGCTCCGGAGCACCTCATTGTGAATGTAAAAGAATCGGAATCCTACCAAAATCAAATAACGAATGCAGGGTCTGTATTTTTTGGGCAATTTACACCCGAAAGTGTGGGCGATTATGCTTCAGGAACCAATCATACATTGCCAACTTATGGCTACGCACGCATGTATAGTGGCGTTAATTTAGCCTCGTTCCAGAAATCAGTAACCATGCAAACCTTAACGCGCGAAGGCATTCGAACGATTGGACCAACTGTAGAAGTCCTTGCTGAATTGGAAGGACTTCAGGCACACAAAAATGCCGTTAGTATTCGGTTAAAAGACCTGGAATGACATTATCAATCATGGAAAAATTCAACCTGGAACAATTAATCCGTCCGAATATCCTTACGTTGAAACCCTACCGAAGCGCCCGGGACGACTTCGATTCCGGGATTTTACTCGACGCTAACGAAAACTCAATCGGTCCCCCTTTTTCAGATGAACATGAACAGAACGGTATGCTGCGATAACACTACGAAGCTCTTCCTGATATGGCATCGGGTACCGGTTCAGTTCATGTTCATCTGAAAAAGGGGGACCGATTGAGTTT
>JAKSCW010000496.1 GCA_022360375.1 Balneolales bacterium | reverse complement strand
TTTGCTCCATTTGGTACCAGGTTTCATACATTTCGCGTCCATAAATGCCTTTCAACGTCAGTCCTTTGAAAATGATTTTGTTCCAATCCACTTCGGTTTTTGGAGGCAGAATTCCCAGTAAGGAAATTTTCCCGGAGTTATACATATTTGCAACCATCTGGTTGAAGGCGGCCGGCGCACCGGAGCATTCCAAACCAATATCAAACCCACGCATTCCTAATTCATTCATTACTTCATCCAGGTTCTCTTTAACCGGATTTACGACACGGGTTGCCCCCATTTTTTTTGCGATTTCCGCACGATACTCGCTTGTTTCTGTAGCAATCACATTGCGGGCTCCTGCAAACTGCGCAATAGCAATACACATGCTACCGATTAACCCGGCTCCTGTAATCAATATATCTTCCCCGATAACAGGGAAGGAGAGTGTGGTGTGGGTAGCATTTCCAAAAGGATCCATGATGGATACAATTTCATCCGGAATTTGCGGGTTAATCTTCATTACGTTAGAAGAGGGGATTTTCACGTATTCCGCGAATGCACCATTCACGTTTACTCCAACTCCAAGTGTTTTCTCGCAAATATGCTGGCGACCTCTTCGGCAGTTGCGGCAATGTCCACACGCAAGGTGACCTTCTCCCGTTACCCGGTCACCTTCCTTAAATTCGGTTACTTCACTTCCAAGTTTGGCAACATGCCCCACATATTCATG
Organism: Balneolales bacterium; assembly: GCA_022360375.1. Classification (GTDB taxonomy): domain Bacteria; phylum Bacteroidota; class Rhodothermia; order Balneolales; family Balneolaceae; genus HXMU1420-13. The sequence continues at coordinate 4,371 of JAKSCW010000496.1, read as the reverse complement.
CCCGATGGTCAACCCAATGGGGATAGTTTGCCTGGCCCATTCATCCCACAGGTAAATGTGCAAATCGGTTCCGCAAATGGCAGTTTTTGAGACTTTTATCAATACATCATTGGGGCCAACTTCAGGTACAGGAATATCTTCCATCCAAAGCCCTTTTTCTGCCCTGGCTTTTACTAATGCTTTCATCGTTTACGTATTTTCAGGTTGGTGAATAGGAGGAATAAAATACTTTGTTCGGAATAACAGAGGCAACACTTGTTGCATTTACTCTAAGTTCTCTTGATTTTCGAAACAGAGTCACGTTATACAAAGGAATAAAGAATTATGTACACCGATTTTCAAAAACATCTACAGAACGAATTAGCAGAAATAACCTCCGCCGGCCTTTATAAAGAAGAGCGGATCATTGTGTCCCCGCAAGATGCGGAGGTGACACTGGATTCCGGACAAACGGTGATTAATTTTTGTGCCAATAACTACCTGGGGCTTTCCAATGATGCGGAATTGGTTCGTTCTGCAAAAAATGCGCTTGATACGCATGGTTACGGGATGTCATCCGTTCGGTTTATCTGTGGAACTACCGACATTCATAAAGAATTGGAGCAGAAGATTGCAGAGTTTTTCGGAACGGAAGACACGATTCTCTATGCAGCTTGTTTTGATGCGAACGGGGGGGTATTCGAACCATTGCTTACCGCCGAAGATGCCATCATTTCCGACACACTAAATCACGCTTCTATCATTGATGGCGTTCGTTTGTGCAAAGCAGCCCGCTATCGTTACAAAACTGCAGATATGGAGGATTTGGAAAAGCAACTAACCGAGGCACAGCAACAACGGTTCCGGATCATAGTAACAGATGGGGTGTTCTCAATGGATGGAAATGTAGCACCCATGGATAAGATCGTGGAGCTCGCTGAGAAGTACGATGCGATGGTTATGGTGGATGAGTGCCATTCAGCCGGAGTAGTAGGTGAAACCGGACGCGGAGTAACCGAACTTTTTGATGTGATGGGTAAAGTGGAAATCATTACGGGAACCCTTGGGAAAGCCTTTGGAGGAGCGATTGGAGGGTTTACCACTGGGAAGAAAGAAATCATTGAGTTGTTGAGACAAAGAAGCCGCCCGTATTTATTCTCAAATTCCATTCCGCCCCTTATTGCAGCAGCAGGGGTGAAGATGATTGATATGATGAGTAGTTCGAATGAACTTCATGATACATTGACGTACAACATTGGTTACTTCAACTCTGAAATTCAGAAAGCCGGATTTGATATTAAACCCACCGCTTCAGCAATCATCGCGGTGATGTTATACGATGCCAAGCTTTCCCAGGAATTTGCAGCAAAGTTACTGGAAGAGGGGGTGTATGTGATTGGGTTCAGTTATCCGGTGGTTCCCAAAGAACAAGCCAGGATTCGCGTTCAGTTATCCGCCGCCCATAGTAAAGAACACATCGATAAAACCGTCGCTGCGTTTATTAAAGTGGGGAAGGAATTAGGAGTGATTGGGTGATGATTTTGGGCTCAGTTCAGTTGCGATAAGTGCAATGGTCAAACAACAAGTAGGACAGTATAAAGCGCTGAACTTTTGGAGTTGGCAGTATTGGTAAATAGTACTGAGTTTTCGTTAACTACCATCAACCTTATTTGCTATATACAATGCTACCAGTTTTTTTAATATAATTTTTTCATCAAGTTCACAGTTTTCAATGGTTCAGGAATTCGCTTTAAAGTTCCCTTAAATGGTTCTCTTGCTAATTCAAATTCATCAGTTGCTCCAATCAGGTGAAAAATATAGCAATGCTCTTTATATGAGCGCTCCCGCCCGCGTGTTAGTGAATGATCCAATTTACCGTTTATTTTAATCTCTATTGGAGTACCCATTTCCAAATTACATAGTTTGAAATTCTTCCTTTTAGGTTCGCCAATTTCATACAAGTCATAAAGAAGATGGAGTTCAATTTGATCGTCAACTTTTTTCAATTGAAAAATCTCGAATTTTCTTCTACTCCCAACAAGAGTGAAATATTGAACCTGTTTTAGGTTTGCCCAAATTTGTCCATCTGTTCTTTTTTCAAAGTTCACTAAATCTTTCTGCCATCTCTGGTTTTGCCTTCTGATAGCTTCTGGTTCTGACTCAGAGTTAAAGTCATTTAGTACTATTAAATCACAATTATGGAGATCTGTATTGTAATCGGATTTTGCCAGGGTCAACCTTCCCCCTTCTAAGTATGCAGACTTGGATTTGATTTCGTTTTTCCATTCAGTGAATACTTTTCTCTCCGAAAATGACTTCATATCTTTATGATACATGAAGTAATTGTGATACACTTGAAGTATCAATTTTTGTCGTTTAGTTTTAATTATTTCCTGCTTCATCATTTATTGCTGGTAACGATCCGGACTCAGTTCAGTTGGTTTTATCTATTGAATTTAAAGAGGGGTGAGATGAGTTGCTTCACAACTCTCGGGCTTAGCCCGGAAGCATTGGAAAAGAATTTACTTCAATCCTTTTCTGATAAAACTAAGAGATATTGGCGCTTACCTGGAATATGCGGGGTAAGCTTATGATTGTATCATTTCTTTTGCGGTATTTAACCAGTTCAGAATAAATTTTAGCAAATTCTTCCTCCGTTATAAGGTGTTCTTCAATAAGAGCCTCGGAGATGGCTTTAAAGGTAATTTCGGCCATTAGCTTACCCTCTCCACTACTATGTGCAGGTTGCGATAATTGAAATTCTACATTTGAAAAGCCTGCGTCTTTTAACAACCCAACTAAGCCCTGACCCAAATTAGCATTTGCTCCACGTTTTTTTAACAAATCCTGGTACAGTGCAACGTATCGATCAAAATAATCTGATTTTGGATAGCAGAAATGCCCTGTAAAGTCTGTATCCTCAATGAGGAGCTTTCCCCCAGGTTTTAATAGTTGCTGGATATTTTCGAGGATGAGCTTCGGGTTTGTTAAGTGCGACAATAAAAACCGTGAATAGATTACATCATATTTTGTCCGGGCTTTAAATTTATAAGCATCGAAAACTTCAAAACTAACATTTTTTATTTCTTTGGTTTTAGCTGAATTGTTAGCATTATGAATGTTTAGTTCATTAATATCTACTCCAAGAATCTGGCCTTGATCTCCAATTATTTCGGCTATCATCATCGTTACTTTTCCAGTACCGCAACCAAGATCCAGGCAGCTTTTCGCTGTATTAAGTTCTGCTGTTTTTAAAAATTCTCTCGTACTTTTTTCTATGGTTCTGCTTAAAATGTCTAATCGTTCAGATCCTTCATTTCCTCCCTGAATAGAGTATTCTTTCATCTCATATCGAGTTTAAGTAGTTGCTAATGGTAGTTTTAGTTGCCATTGATTAACTGCCATACAGTATATCCTCACCGTTTGAAACAACCTTTCTCACACGAGTTGAGTTTCTGGCCGAGAATTCCATAATCCACAGGGTTCCTTTTTGGTCAATCATTCCACCAGATGGCGACCATCCTTCTTCAGAAACGAATACTGTTGAAATCTTTCCTTCGGTGCTGATTTTCTTCACTTTCCCTGCTCCATATAAGGCAACATATACATTTTCGTAAGTGTCTGTCCATAAGCCAAATATATAATGACGGTCAGCCACTCCTCCAAATGGTGGTTTATCTTCTTTCAAATCTTTTGCTACAACCTCTACAACTCCGGAAGGCGTAATTTTTTTAACCGCCAGATTATCCACCACATACAGATTGTTGTCGTTTTCAGAGAAATGAATCCAGCGGATATCATTAAATCGATGGTTGGTGAATACATGATGCTCTCCATCTGGTGTTTGTTTCATAAGTACTTCACCATTGCCTGATTTTTTCGCCCAATAGGAATTACCTTTAAGATCTCGTATTAAGGTTGTGTTATCCAGGAAACCTTCAACATCAGGGATGATTTTTTTGAATTCACCATTCTTTGTAAGGCACCAAACATAATTACCCCACGTATCTGTTGCCTCTCCTTCGTACCACTCGTGTTCTCCATATAAATTGCCATAGGCGTCAAGGTATAGTTCATGGGTATGAACATTTCTCACGGCTATAGTCCGTGTTCCATCAGGTGATATTTTCCAAACATGTGTCAGGTCGGTATAAAATACATTTCCCTCATTATCCATTACAATTCCGATCCCTGGATGTGCTTCTGTTGTGCTTATGAATATGAAGCAATAGAATAAGAGTGAAATCAATTTTTTCATTGTAACGATTTACACTTACTAACGGTTTGTGGATGATTTGTTGCGAAAAAGGGCATAAACCATTATCCGTCACAGCCTGAAGTTAATCAATTTCAAGTGTATTTAGCAGTATCAGGTATTTGAACAGTAAATGA
>JAKSCW010000408.1 GCA_022360375.1 Balneolales bacterium | reverse complement strand
TTCTGCCGTTAACGCTTTTTCCTGTAATACCTCTTCCGTGGAATTCAGAGCCAGGCCGGCACTGCGTGTCATCAAAGTGGTACAACTCCACCGGTTTCGCTTTTCAGAATATTCCATAAACACAGGCGGGTAGGCATTCATAAAATATGGCTTCTTCCCGGATTCCTGTACTGCGTGAAAAATGCTCTGTTCTTCCAGTAAAAACCTGATTCCGGAGTGGGGGTATGGCCCAAAATGCTTTCCAATCACTTTGGATGCATTTTTACCGGAAAACAGCGTCGCCTGTCCTGTTCCACTTTGGGGAAGTCCTTCTACGTCCAAATTGGCATCAATAGGTTTGAAGATATGGCCAGAAGAAAGAACAGGGTCTGCATTTGTAAAAAAATGGCCGTTCGAAAAAACCTGGAAACTTTCATAGGATTGAACAAAAAAGGGATTCTCTTCCGATTGCTTCCCCAAACCAACACCATCAATAAAAATGAAAATAACCGCCACTTATTTCTCCAGGATAATAGTCACCGGGCCATCATTAATTAACTCCACATCCATCATAGCACCAAATGTTCCGGATTGAATATTCAATTCAGATTGCTCCTTAAAATAATGAATCATTTGCTCATACATCGGCTCCGCTTTCTCAGGACGCGCCGATTCAATAAAACTGGGACGCGTTCCTTTTTTTACATCCCCGTATAAAGTGAACTGTGAAACCACCAGTATACCCCCATTAACATCAGTAACAGATCTGTTCATTTTACCTTCTTCATCTTCAAAAATGCGGAGCTTCAGGATTTTGTCACACATCCATCTCAGTTGTTCATTCGTATCATGCGTGTGTATACCCACCAATAAAAGAACACCTTTTCCTATAGCCCCGGTGATTTCTTCATTTACTGTAACTGAGGCCGATTTTACGCGCTGAACAACAACTCTCATGATGTGGGAAACTGTGGATTAATGTGTGGATATTGTTTTGGTAACATTGGGATAACATAAAACCCGGAAAGTTCTGAACAAGTTTCCACAAATCGGGAATCAAATCAACACCAAAAAAGAATAACTTTTCATGTTAATTTAATATTAACGCAGTTTATGTATAACCTATAAGCAGATGTGGATAGTTTTCATCCAATTTTTCTAAGTACCTGGTTGTTAAAGGCTACTTGTTCACATCACTATCCACATACATTTGTCAAGTGTTGTTCAAAAAAAGGAATAAATTTCTTTTCCACATTTCCACACGATCTATAACTATATACAAGAAATTTAAATTTTATTTTTTTCGTCTAAGAGGGTGTGGAAAAGATTTAGAAAAACTGCTCATCATCCATTTGGATAGATCGTATATTTGAACAAGCTAAATGAATACCCAAATGGATAAAAGATACCCGATTGGGAATTTCGACGTTACTGAGAAATTTACGATGTCTGATATTCCCCGTTTTATTGAAGAAATACGTTCCCTTCCCGCCAAAATTCAGAATGAATTGTACTATGCAGAAGCAGAACAATTGAACACCCCGTATCGTGAAGGTGGCTGGACTGTAAAACAGGTGGTTCACCACATCGGGGATAGTCATTTAAATGCATTAATGCGTTTTAAACTCGCTTTAACGGAAGATAATCCAACTATAAAACCCTATAACGAAAGTTTGTGGGCCACTACCGCAGAATATGTAAAAGTGCCCATCCAGGATGCGTTTGAATTTATTCGAATTATTCACTTAAAACTGGTTGCGCTTTTGGAAGACATGAGCGAAGAAGATTTTACGCGAACATTTATCCATCCGGAAGGTGGATACCCATCCGATTTATTGCATACTGCAGCTTTGTATGCGTGGCATGGCAATCATCATTTAGCACATATCAAACTCGTAACTGGTAATCGTCACTAAACAAGATATTCCTCGAACTTTCCCCTCCT
>JAKSCW010000265.1 GCA_022360375.1 Balneolales bacterium | reverse complement strand
CAAGATTTAAATTAACACTATGGATTTACTAAAAGACTTATGGGGCTTCATGAAGGAGCGTAAGAAATTCTGGCTTGCCCCGGTAATTGTAGTTCTTTTACTGCTTGGTTTTCTAATTGTGATTGGTGGCGGTTCCTCTATCGCACCTTTCATTTACACTTTATTCTAGTATGGTCCCAAAGCGAACCTACGAGTTTATTAAAACCGACCCTGAAACAGCCAAAACTCAATTGGTAATTGTGGTTGGTTTGCTGGTGGTTGCTGCCATTTTCGATAACGAGTATATCGCCTATGCTTCGCTCGTTATCGGGTTAATTATGCTTATCATTCCACCAGCCGGAAACTGGATTGTTTGGGGTTGGTTTAAACTGGCTGAAGTGCTTTCCAGGGTGGTTAATCCAACGGTATTGGGATTGTTATACTTTCTCTTTATTTCTCCCATTGCAATTGCGTTTCGGTTAGCCGGCAACGACCCCATGCGATTAAAAGATAACCGGGGTAGCCTGTTCGAAACCAGGGAGCATACCTATACTAAGAGGGATTTAGAGAAGCCTTGGTGAGCCGCTTTCAGTGGAATTAGAAATTGGGAATTGAAGATGCTGAATATGTATTCGCTCAATTCCTAAATTCATAATTTCCAATGTCATTTAGAGAGTAACCTTCTATGATAGTTGATTTGCCCAAGGTGGTAGGTCATATGTCCATATAAGTGCAGCGCGAACCAGTGCGTGGTGATGGTTTCTCCGTGAAACTTCATTGGAAATTCTTTCTCAAAATCTTCGGGAGTAAGTTTTTGTAAGGTATCGAGGATGGCTTTTTCAGCCGCATCCAGATCGTTCAATAAATCCTGCAGGCTTACTTTTCCATTGAATTCAAATTCTCTATCGCGAACGTAATCGGTGCCACCAAGCATAGTTCCAAAGAAATGCTGCAGGTTTCCGGAAATGTGTAAGCTCAAATTCCCGGCACTGTTGTTAATACCTTCTGCTTTTTGCCAAATCGTTTCTTCGGTTTCGTAGGCTTTAATTTCTTCCCGGACTTTTTCCAGTTCCCGCGAAAATAGCTTGGATAAGTTTTTTGCCAGCATTGACTTCTGATTGGTTCCTGATAAATGTAACAAAAGCGTCATTCTTAGGCTACTGCCGAAGAATCAACAGTTCAGGATTGTTCAACAAATTGAAGATCCTTCTCCCGATACATTGGGATCAGGATGACGAAGTAGAAAGGTCTACTTTCCTCAAACTCACCGCATTGGTGCAATATCGTAAACCGGAAGGCCCGGGTCCATCAGGAAAAACATGGCCAAGATGAGCATCGCAGGTATTGCAAAGAATTTCAACACGTGTCATACCATGGGAATAATCGGCCTCATAGGCTACAGCATTTTCTTTTACCGGTTGAGTAAAAGAAGGCCAGCCAGTATGACTTTCAAATTTAGTGTTTGAATCAAAAAGCAGAGTACCGCAGCAGATACAGGCATATTCTCCGGGTTCAAAACGGCTGCACAGTTCACTTGAAAATGGTCGCTCGGTACCTTTCAATCGTGTAATGGCATATTGTTCATCGGTGAGTAAAGTTTTCCATTCTTCAGGTGTTTTTTCAACCCGCTGATCAGGTTCCGGATTTCCGTTTTGCGCGAACTTTAAAATATCGATCCACTTTAGCATGGTTGTAATATTTGAGGTCATTCTGAAGCTACCGCCGAAGAATCTGCTGATCCTCCGCTTTTGCTCAGGATGAGGGTTTACTTAAATTGCTTTGTGCCTTAATCCTTCAGTGCCTTTGTACCTAAGGCACTTTCTTCTATTCCTTCAATAAATTAAAAATCCGGTTCGCGAAAGCTTCTGCCGCTTCCGGTGACTTTCCTTCGGAATAAATACGAACAATAGGTTCCGTATTCGATTTTCGAAGGTGAACCCAACCTTCTTCAAAATCCACTTTTACACCGTCTTCAGTAATTGGGTTCAACGATGTATATCGCTTCTTAACTACATCGAGTACTTCCCCGGCACTACGTCCAAGTTCATCCAAACGGATTTTATTCTTACTCATAAAGTAATCGGTATAACCAGCACGAAGCTCCGAGGAGGAAATCTTTTGCTCCGCCAGGTGTTGTATCACACACGCAATTCCAACCAGCGCATCCCGCCCGTAGTGTAAATCCGGAACGATGATACCACCACTTCCTTCACCGCCAACCACAGCATTTACTTCCTGCATCTTCTTAACCACATTGATTTCTCCAACTTTCGATCGGTGGCAAGTTTGGCCGTATTTCTCCGAAATCTCATCTGCGATGCGAGAAGACGAAAGATTAGTTGTGGTTGGTCCTGGGGTTTTTGCAAGTATAAAATCGAATACTGCTGCCTGGGTGTATTCTTCCCCAAACAAATTGCCCTTGTTGTCTACCAGGGCTAACCGATCTGCATCAGGGTCGGTAACCACACCAAGATCGGCACCAGTAGATGTAACCAGATCACAGATTTCGGTCAAATGTTCAGGAAGTGGTTCCGGGTTATGAGGGAAAATCCCGTTAGGTTCACAATGGATTTTATGCACCGTTTCAACACCCATTTTTTCCAGCAGCATTGGAACAGCAATGGAACCGGCGCCATTTACAGCATCAACGGCCACCGAAAATTTGGAGGCTTTAATCAATTCCGGATCGATAAAAGGAAGAGCGAGGATTTTATTCACATGGTGTTCAAGAAGTGTTTCATCTGCCGCAAGCGATCCTATTTGATCATAGCTTTTGTAAGAAAATTTGCCTGAATCATTGATCGATAGCATTTCTTTTCCCTGTTCCGCGTCCATGAATTCGCTGGTGGAATTCAATAGCTTTAATGCATTCCATTCGGCTGGATTATGACTTGCCGAAATAATAATACCACCATCGGCATTATATTTTAGAACGCCCATTGCAACAGTGGGCGTTGGAACAATCCCCACTTTGATTACATCGCAACCAACACTCATCAGTGTTGCTGCAACAATATCTTCGCAGAGTTTACCGGTAACCCGGGAGTCGCGCCCCAAAACTACAGTTCCCCCATTAATCCAGGTTCCATAAGCAGCTGTAAACCGTGCTAAGTTTTCCGGGGTTAAGTCAGTTCCAAAAATACCACGGATTCCGGAAACGGAAATCATTAAAGCCATAATTATCTGTTTGTAATACGTTCAAGTTGTTGAATCCAGCCTCCCAGACCAGGGAAGTTTGGACTGATTTGTTGCACTTCCCTTGCAATTTTCAGGGCTTCTTCAAACTGTTGGTTAGTTCCATATGCCCCCGAACGGTTATACAGCATTTGCGGATCGTTGGGGTTGATACTTCGCGAAATCTCGAGGAGCTCAATTCCACGGACTGGGTTTCCTTTCTGTACCTGGATGGCTCCAAGCATTTTGGTAATGAAAGCGTCGTTTGGGTTTATTTCAAAAGCTTTTTCTAAGAGAGGCTCAGCCGGGTCAAATTGATCATTATCCAGATAAATACGTGCGGCAAAGATGTACGGTGAATCATTCCAGGGTTGATTCCGAATCAAACCCATATATTCGAGGATTGCCTGTTCATCAAGGTCGATGCTCCGGTAATACTCTGCCAATTCTACCTTGGCTTTATCCCATCCTAAATCTGAATGAACAGTGTAAAAAGCCAGGCTATCTGCTTTATTAAAGGGTGCATAGCTAAACTGGTAGGGTTCTGGTTTTTCACCCATTATAAATGGGAATCCCTGCTTTAAGGTTTCTATCCGATGAAATGCCACTTGAGTATCAAATTCTGAAAGAAACATTTCATCAAAATAGCTATTTATTGGTTTAGGCAATTCCTGAGAAGAAATTCCCAATTCCTGCATCGCGGATAAGGCAAAGGTTCTTCCTATAATAAAGTATCCCCTCTGGTTAGGGTGAAGATGTTCCAGCATCAAATCGAAGCCTATAATACCGTCCTGACTAAAATTGCTTAGCTCCTCTTCCACGGGTACATATGAAACTAATTGTGTTTCTTCGGAGAGTTGCCGGATAATTTCGTTGATCCGGGATGGAGCACGAAATTTCAACCCATCCAAATCTTTGGCAAGAATAAATTTTTCAAGCGCAAGTTCGAGATTTCGGTCGTTGTACGCTTCAATGGCTTCGTTATAAGTTTGTAGTGCAGAGGGTTGATTACCATCAGGGATATCGACAAAAGGGGCATGGTCTTTCAAATTACTGGCTACACTCCCAATAAGTACAGGGATACTGTGGCTCTGAAACCGTTCAATAATTGCCGTCATATTGCTTTCAAACTGAATCATTGCCAGTTCATGTTTAGGGCTGTTCAGTTCAATTGACCTGGAATCAACGATGCGTTCCATTAACGTGGCATTTTCATTTACTTCCTCGCCCGAAAAAGTCGATCCAATCCATTTCCCGGTATCTACAATAATGCTCCTGATAAAAAGAAAGGTTTTGAGCCGTTGGAGTTTCAGGTAAAACCGGACAAAACCAGGAAAGCCACCCAGGTTTTCGTTTGACCCAACACCTAAAGCCCCATAAAATTCATTATGGCCGGCATAAATCATAACCATGTCGGGATCCTGCTCTATAATTTCATCAACCTGATCGAATAAAGTGTAAGAGTTAATTGCTGACACTCCTACATTTATTACTTCTACCGTTCGATCAGGCATTACATCGCTTAGTACATCATTCACAACTCGCGAAAATGTACCATTAAATCCATATGGATAGCCTGCTGCTGTGGAACCTCCCATAGCGAAAACCCGGAACCCGTCTTCTGGTTTATTTTTCAGGAACACATCAATAGAAGGGTTGGGAACTGTATTCGTGTAGAAAAAATACCGGGAAGCAAAGTTTGCGTTCGGGATTAAATATTCCTGCGTTGGTATTCCTGCATCGGTAAAAAGTGCGTTATTACCCTTGTAGTTTACACTCCGGAGAATTACTTCCAGGGTAATGAAAAAAAGCACTGGAATTGAAAAGGTAATTGCATAAAAAACAGCTTTTTTCCTGGCTGAAAGTGGTTTAGCGGGGGTAGATTTCTTCTTGGTTTTTTTTGCCATATTCTAGTTAGGAATCCAGGGGGTATCTTCTTTTCCGGATTTGAAGTTCTCAAATCGTGCAAGCATAAACAAAAAATCAGAAAGTCGGTTTAAATATTTAATAGCTAATTCCGAAATGTATTCTTCATCGTTACATGCTACGGTTATGCGCTCGGCCCGGCGGCAAACTGTCCGGGAATGATGAATACTAGCTGAGGCTTTGGTTCCACCCGGTAAAACAAAATTCTTTAGAGGAGGTAATTCAGTTTCCATTCGGTCAATGAGTTTCTCCAGGAACGTGATCTCATGTTCTGAAATGCGATCAATGCGTGTTTCTTTACTATGAGGTGTGGCAAGGTCAGCACCGAGCACAAATAACTGATGTTGCACTGTGTTCAGCCAATCATCAACAAGCTCATTTGGTTCAAATGCCCTGATTACACCCAATAACGAGTTTAATTCGTCTACGGTGCCATATGCATCAATTCTGGAAGCAGATTTGGAGACGGTTTGTCCGCCAAAAAGTGAAGTGGTTCCGCGATCGCCTTTTTTTGTATAAATCTTCATGCTGTAGTTTCGTGATGTTGGCTATTCAAAAGATAGTTAATGTTACAGCGTTCCCCATATCAAATGATTTCAAATGTTCTTTCTTTCCTTTGAAAAGTAATACCTTTGTATTCCAAACCTCGTAAATAAACCTCCAATTCATTACTCATTTCCGGTTTACATGCAAAATGTTTGATGACTTTATCTGAGTATTTTGATTCTAATTCTTTTAATTCAAATTGTAAGGTCATCAATTTGATGTTATTCTCTTCAGGGTAGCTATATTCTATAACAAACGGATGAATTAATTGTATTTCCGAAAAATCAGGCTCATCCAATAGTTGCTCTATCGCACCTCCGTATGCCTGGATCAAACCAGATTTACCGAGCTTGGTGCCCCCAAAATAACGAACGACAACAGCCCCTGTGTTTACCAGGTCAAAAGAACGTAGCTGATTCAAAATAGGTAAGCCGGCAGTACCTGAAGGTTCTCCGTCATCAGAACTGAATTCCATCATATTTTGGGGATGAATACGGTATGCATAGCAATGATGGCTGGCATCAGGGTACTTTTTTTTGATTTGGGAAAGCCGGTCATGAAAGCTGCTCTCATTTTCGCAGTAGAAAACAAATCCAATAAACTTTGAGCCAAGTTCCCGAAGAGTATCTGATACTGTTTTCTGTATGGATTTCATAATATTACCGACAAATAATTACTATGAGAATTTATCGAATTCCGGAAGTATTTAATCTGTTATTTAGGATGATTCTATGTTGTGTTTCGCTATTAAAAAATCGATTTTTCAGCCGATTTTAAAGCGAGAAGTTGTTCGGTTTTAAGGACGGAACATCGCATTAATATAGTTTTTTAAATCAAATCTTTGTTCGTATGCCATCAATCATCAAGGCGTTAAACTCGCAAGTTGGAAGGAAGATAATGACGGGCATAACCGGAATCGGGTTAATGCTTTTCTTAATAGGGCATTTGGGAGGAAATCTCACGATTTTCGGTTCAGCCGATGCATTCAATATATACACGCATAAATTGATAAGTCTTGGGCCGATACTGTATGTAATTGAAGCAGGCTTGGCGTTCTTCTTTTTGTATCATTCAATTTTAGGAATATCCATTTGGTGGAATCGAAGAAAAGCCCGGCCCGAAGGGTACAAAAAATACAAAACAAGGGGAGGAGCAAGCCATCAAAGCCTGGCATCCCGAAGTATGATTTACAGTGGTTCCATCATCCTGATCTTTTTAGTATGGCATATTATTCACTTCAAATTCGGAGCGGAGTATACCACTACTATCGAAGGGATTGGAGAAGCCAGGGATTTAAGGAAACTGGTGATTGAGGAATTTCAAAAAGCATGGGTAGTTGCTGTTTATGTATTCGTGCTTCTGCTTGCCATATTGCATTTGTCTCATGGGTTTTGGAGTGCTTTTACTTCTCTGGGTATGAAGCATGGCAATACATCAAAAAGAGTTCAAACAGCCGCTTATGCATTCGGTATTGTTTTAATGCTCGGCTTCATTTTTATCCCGCTGTACATTTTCTTTACAGGCGGCGAAGGTTCACTAATTTCTTATTAATTGCCGCTAATGCACGAAAGCACAAAACTATATGACCCTGTTCCCGACCAATTAGAATTCTTGGGAAAAGAAATTGTGGATTGTGCATACAAGGTACATAAAGAATTAGGACCCGGTCTCCTTGAAAAAATTTATGAGGTATGTATGGCTCATGAATTATCTAAGAAAGGCTTAAATGTTAAGCGACAAGTAGAACTCCCAATTATGTATGATGGAATACGATTTGAAGAAGGCCTTAGATT
>JAKSCW010000234.1 GCA_022360375.1 Balneolales bacterium | reverse complement strand
CCCTTTTAACCGCGCTTGGTGCAACAGCTATTTTATTGATCCCACTGGTAGCTATGCAGTTTAGTAACGAAGTAACGTGGGATACTGCTGATTTCGTTATTGCCTGGGTTTTATTGTTTGGAACAGGCATTACCTACTTCTTCATTTCTTCTGCAATGTCAGAAAACATCAAATACAAACTTGCTGTTGCATTGGCGGTAGCAGCCAACTTGCTCATGATCTGGGTAAACCTTGCTGTTGGAATTATAGGCAACGAAGAAAACCCGGCCAATCTGATGTACCTGGCAGTTCCTGCAGCCGGGATAATTGGATTATTCTTTTCTCGCCTCAAACCAATGGGAATGTATCTTACCTCTATTTTCATGGCTATAATTGTAGTTATAATTGCAATTATAACCATCGTTGCAGACCTGGGCTTTACACCGATAATCAGTGCTTTTTTTGCTATTCTGTTTTTAGGCTCTGCGCTGTTGTTTAAAGATGCATCCCGGGAACAGGAAGAAAAAACAAGCCCGTGAGATTTTTTTTCTAACGGCCCTTTTTTCTAATTCTTGCTACCATCAGTAAACTTTCAGTTAAGCTTATCGGTCATGAATTCCCGGTTTATTACAATAATCAGTATTGCCATTCTTTTTTTCTCCGCCTGCAACGTTTCCTCCAGTAACTCTGGAGATATAGGCATAAATGAACCACTTGATCCCTTTGAGCAAAATATCGCCCTGGGGCGGGGAATAAACCTTGGAAATGCCCTGGAAGCCCCCACAGAAGGAGAATGGGGGGTGGTTCTCCAGGAAGATTGGTTCACGTACATCAAAAATGCTGGTTTTAGCAGTGTTCGAATTCCAATCCGCTGGAGTGCGCATACCTCAGATGGACCTGATTACACGATTGATAGCATCTTTTTTGAACGGGTAGATTGGGCCATAGAACAGGCACTTGCAAACGACTTGATGGTTATTATTAATATCCATCACTATGAAGAGATCTTTTCTGATCCATTGGGAGAGCGAGAGAAGTTTTTTGCCCTTTGGAAACAAATTGCAGAACGTTACAAGAACCAACCAAAAGAAGTATTATTCGAAATCCTGAATGAACCGCATGCGGAACTTACGGCAGACCTCTGGAACCTCTTTCTTCCGGAAGCGCTGCAAATTATACGTGAGGACAATCCTTATCGAACGGTAGTAATAGGAGCAGCAGAGTGGGGGGGAATCCCCGGGTTACTTAAGCTTGAAATCCCGGATGATGGAAACCTGATCGTGACCGTACATTATTACGAGCCTTTCCAATTCACCCATCAGGGGGCGGAATGGGTGGATAACTCCGATCCCTGGCTCGGAACCACCTGGGATGGAACCCAGGAGGAAGTAGATGCCGTAAATACCCATTTCCAGCAAATAGTGGACTGGGCAACTGAAAGAAATGTTCCCATAAATATTGGTGAATTTGGTGCGTACAGCAAGGCTGATTCGGATTCACGAGCCCGCTGGACAGAGGCTATTGTTCGATTCGCCCTCCAAAATGATATGAGTTACCATTATTGGGAGTTTGCCTCCGGGTTTGGCATATATAACCCTGAAAATGGAGATTGGGATGTGGTTTTATTGCGTGCTTTAACAGAAACAGTGGCCAATTAACGTCACCCGAACACACCCCATAACAAACGACCTGCCATTGCCACCCCTAATACTGCAAAACCCCATTGCAGGTATTTGCGGTTCACCTTGTGGTTAATAATCGCCCCGGCATTGGCACCCGCCACGCCTCCAAGGGCTAACGGAAGAGCGGAGCCATAGTCTACATAGCCCAGGGTATAATCAGATATTGCCGGAGTATGTACTTCCACAAGAGCAAGCTGCACTAACCCTACAAAAATCATAATGGTCATGCCCAAATGGGAAATACTTACCGCGTTTCGAAAGGGTTGTTTAAAAATGAAATTCATTATCGGAACCATAATTCCCCCACCGCCTACTCCAGCCAGGGAAGCAATAAAACCTCCAATACTTCCCGATCCAAACGCGGTTTTAAGACTAAACGCTTCTGCGTATTCAACCTCGCTTCTGCTGCTCGATCCTTTTTTGAACATCATGAATGCTGAGTAAAACAGAATTATGCTGAAAAAAATCACGAATTGTTCACGCTGATAGAACGAGGAAGTAAGCACTATTTTTCCAATCGATATTCCAATTGCCCCACAAATACCAAGCATGATACCTTCTCTTAAAAACAGGTTGTTATGAAGTTTTTGCCGGACCGTGCTCGTCGCTGAAGCAACAAAGGTACACAAGAGACCTGATGCAACCGACCATTGAACAGCGTTTTCAATTCCGGCTTCTTCGAATAAAAAGAAAAGAACGGGTGTAAAAATAATCCCCCCGCCTACCCCCATGGAACCAGCAATAATACCTCCGAGAATACCAAGTAAAATCAGAATGAGTACGCTCATATAAATTTTTTAATTAAGTCATTCACAGCGAAGCGAAGAGTCTTCACGTCATATTATCGCAGATCATAGTTGTAATGATCCTTCGCCGTGGCCTCAGGATGACACTCACGATTAAATCTCAATCTCACCTCGTAAATAGGTAACCGCCTTACCAATAATTTCCAGCCTGTCTTCCTTATAACGAAGTGTAAGATGCCCTTTTCTATCTGAAATCTGAATAGCTTCCAATTCCATTTTTCCAAGCCTTTTAGCCCAATAGGGAGTCATTTTGGTATGAGCAGATCCTGTTACCGGGTCTTCATCAATTCCACTTTGGGGTGCAAAAAAGCGAGACACAAAATCTACTTCCGTTCCAGGTGCAGTGACGATAATTCCACGGGCATCTACTTCCTTCAGAAACTTAAAATCAGGGGAAAGACTGGCTACTTCTTTTTCTGAACCCAACACCACCATGTAATCATCGGTTTTATACGTTTCGGAAGTTCGGGAAATACCCAGAGCCTGGAACAAAATCGGTGGTGCTTCCACTTTTGGCATATCATCTGTAGGAAAATCCATCAGCAACCGATCCCCTTCTTTCTTCACAATCAACCGACCGCTTCTGGTATCGAAATGAATTTCTTCGCCTTCATATCCCATTTCCGAATACAATACATGTGCCGT
The DNA here is from genome assembly GCA_022360375.1 of Balneolales bacterium. Classification (GTDB taxonomy): domain Bacteria; phylum Bacteroidota; class Rhodothermia; order Balneolales; family Balneolaceae; genus HXMU1420-13. The sequence goes on along the minus strand of JAKSCW010000234.1, from coordinate 1,879 downwards.
TGCCAGGGTAGCGTGCCCGCATAAATCGACTTCTACAGCAGGGGTAAACCAGCGCAGCCCAAAAGTGTCTCCTTCTTTTACAAAAAAAGCTGTTTCAGATAAGTTATTCTCCATCGCAATCCGCTGCATCAACGAATCCGAAAGCCACTCTTCGAGCGGGCAAACGGCAGCTGGGTTTCCTCCAAAAACCTGTTCAGTGAACGCGTCAACCTGGTAGATCGGGCTTTTCATAGAGTATTAATTAAGGTTATCTTTTCTGATAACGTAATACATATTCCACAAAATTACAGATGGAGCTTTATCAAAAATCGGTGTTAGAAAAATTAGGTTTTGAACAAATTCGCGAAGCCACTTTAAAAAAAGCTCAAAGTGTTTATTCTGCAGAATTAATAGGAGAAATGCATCCATCCAACAGTTTGGAGCGGGTTCAGGTATTATTAGCCCAAACTAATGAAATGATGGATCTTCTTCGCGACCCCGAAGCCTTTCCCCTCGATCAACTTCCCGATATTCGCCCTCACCTGTCTGATGCACGGGCTATAGGCAGTATTATTCCTCTCTTCGCTTTTGTGGATATTCTAAAGATTTGTTTTTCCGCCCGCCTGGTAAAGCGATTCATAAAAACACGGGAAGAGCATAAGCCAAAGCTCTTTACCATCGCCGGGGAATTGATTCCCTTAAAGGAATTGGAGAATTATATAAAAGGCAAAATCACCGAATCCGGCGACTTACGCGATGATGCAAGTCCCGAATTACAACGCATTAGAAAGCGCCTGAATTCTAAGAGAAATGAACTTCGCAGCACCATCAATAAACTAATGAGAACAGCCGTAAAGGACGGCATGGCGGAGAATGAAGGCGCAACTATACGAAACGGGCGTATGGTCATTCCGGTTCTGGCAGAATATAAAAGACAGATTCAGGGCTTTATTCACGACGTTTCCTCTACCGGACAAACCGTGTACCTGGAACCGGTAGAAGTTCTTCACTTAAATAATGAAATCCGACAATTTGAAGCAGAGGAACAGCAGGAAATTGAACGTATTCTCCAGGAACTTACCGCCCACGTTCGCACGCATACCCGCCATATTCTCCAAGACGCTGAGATACTTGGAGAACTCGACGTAATTGCCGCCAAGGCTAAAGTGTCTATCTCCCTGGAAGGCAGCATCCCCATCACTTCTGAAAATGGATACTTAAAACTTAAAGAAGCATACAATCCCAATCTTAAACTCAAAAACCTGGGGGTAAAAAAAGAGGACCGGCTGGATATTATTCCACTTTTCCTTGAACTGCTGGAAGAAGAAAAATGCCTGATGATTACCGGTCCTAACGCAGGGGGTAAATCAGTGGCTATGAAAACTGTTGGAATTTGCGCATTGATGAATCAGACCGGGTATGCCATTCCTGTTGATCCGGGCTCCGAATTACCCGTATTCGCACAGGTTTTTGTGGATTTAGGCGATGATCAATCTATTGAAAATGATTTAAGTACATTTTCATCAAGGCTCAAGTGGATGAAAGAAACTCAGGATTACCTGCTTCCGAATAGCCTGATTTTAATTGATGAAGCCGGGGCAGGAACCGATCCCGACGAAGGAAGTGCTTTGTTTCAGGCATTTATAGAATATGTGCTGAACTATGATTGTACGATTCTGGTGACCACCCACCATGGTGCATTAAAAGTGTTTGCGCACGAACACCCAAAAGCCGTAAATGGCTCTATGGAGTTTGATCAGCAGCACCTTTCCCCAACATACCGGTTTAAAAAAGGAATTCCGGGAAGTAGTTATGCATTCGAAATTGCCGAACGTATGAAAGTAAATAGCTCACTTCTTACACGGTCTCGTGAATTATTGGGAGAATCAAAAAACAGATT
>JAKSCW010000330.1 GCA_022360375.1 Balneolales bacterium | reverse complement strand
TTAGAGACAGAATTTCAATTTTTTTTTAAACTTTCTTTTTTTCATTAGGGGTAACCGGGAATCCGTGTGTATTAGTGTCAAAGATTGATATCTCGTGGAGATGCTAATCGCAAGATTTCAGCCTGGCCACACTACGTTAGCCATTAAGAAATTGAAGAAGCGGCATTCCTGAATCAAATGTAAATATACCCGACCAAGCATATAACAAATTAAGATTTGGTTATGCCCGCTTTCTTCTTCACAGCTATCACTCTGTTTGCACAAAATTCTAATTGATTGACCAATAACCCCGAGATAGAAAAGGTATGCTTTGAAAGGCATACCTTTTTTTATTTAATGCTAAAAAATGAATAATTTGTGCTTATTGAGGACGGCAAATTTTATACTTTTTCATCATCAATAACGCAGTAACCAATTCTTACACAATGATTTCAATTTTCACTAAAACCAAAGCTAATCGATGATCAATCTATGTCGGTTTAGCTTTTCATTTGTTTTAGTGATGAGTGTCCTTTTGTGCTTCTGCGCCCACATTCAGGCACAAGAAGTTACCCGTACAAATGTAACCTTTAAAAATGGACGCTTTACCCTTCATGGAGAGCTGGTTATCCCGGACACTTCAAACAATGCCCCTGCAATCGTTTTTCTTGTCGGCTCGGGGGGCGACGCTTCGCACAGAACCACGTACTCAAGTTTTGTAAATGAGAATATTGAGGGCCTCTTTCTGGAGGAAGGAGTTGCTATCCTGTATTTCGACAAACGAGGCGTCGGTGAATCGGGAGGAAAATGGCAGAGAACCAATTTATATGAACGGGCTGCGGACGTTAAAACTGCGATCGAATTTTTGAAGACACAAGGCAGAATTGACACTTCCAGAATTGGAGTTGTTGGACATAGCCAGGGTGGCTGGGTCGCTCAAATTGTAGGCGATCGATATCAGGATGATGTAAAACTAATCGCGTCGTTAGCTGCGCCCACGTATGATATCCGTCTTAAACTGACCAATGAATATTACAGTAGAAATCTTTGCACAGGAATACCCGACAACGAAGCTTTTGATAAAGCAACCAAAAAGGCCGTTTCGGATATAAACTGGGTATCGTGGTTTCCTGTAAAGAGAGAATGGCGGCAGCTTAGAGAACTTCGTTTCTTCAATCCCGAACCTCATATTTTAGAATTGACACTGCCTGCCCTTTTTGTGTTCAACGAAAATGACCCCAATGTGTACCCAGGATGGGCCATTGGGGCATTAAATGAATCCTTCAACCAGCAGGTACCTGAAAACTTCAATCTGCAAATCATACCAGGTGCGAATCATAACTTCAGAATGGCTGAAATGTGTACCTCTTTTGAAGAAGCCCGGGAAGCTCCCTATTCAGAATACTTCCAACAGGTTTTTAAAGATTGGATAATGAATAATCTTTAGAGTTCCCTAATCCAGATATTACGGAAACGCATTGGGTCGCTGTGGTCTTGAAGAGCCAGCGGAAGTTTATCTGAATGCGCTACATAATGAGGGGTTCCTATGTAAACGGTTGGTCCAAGAAGTTCCACATTATTCTGAACCAATACCCCATTGTGGAAAACGGTAATACGCGCCGGGGAAACTAAAGTACCTTTATCTGAAAATTTGGGGGCCATAAAAATGATATCATAGGTTTGCCACGTATCAACGGGTTTTGACGCATTCACCAAGGGAATGTGTTGCTTATACACTGACGCCGCTTGTCCGTTTTGATAGGTTGGGTTTTCGTATGAATTTAGTATCTGAACTTCGTAAAGCCCCATAAAAAATACACCGCTATTACTATAACCCTGCCCCGATTTCCCTTCTGCGGAAGGTGCCAGCCACTCGATATGCAGCTGTACATCTCCGAACCCCTGTTTCGTTTCAATGTACCCGGTGCCTGGTTTAACTACTAATTCTCCATTTCTTATCTCCCATTCGGCCGGACCACCATTACCCTCTGCAGTGAAACCCGGAATCCGACCAGCCATATCGCGCATGCTTCCCCCCACACTAAACACTTTGCTTTGCCACGCATCCAGGCTGGTTCCATCAAAAAGTACAATCGCATCAGACGGTGCCGAACCTTGCTCACCCGGGGTTACCTTTTCCAGGTTCACATACAGTTCCGTAGATTCCGGAGTAACATTATTCTGTGCTAACGTTGAAACTGTGATAAAAAGCAGTAAAATGATGGTAGTAATTCTCTTCATGGTAATGGGTTAGTTATGCAACCGTTAAATATAAACTTTCTTCCGGATTGTGATTTTATTTCTTTCACCTGTACCAATACATGTCTATTACTTTGTTACCAGGTACAACCCTGTCCACCACATCCATACCTTCCACCACTTCTCCAATGATAG
>JAKSCW010000181.1 GCA_022360375.1 Balneolales bacterium | reverse complement strand
GAGGTGGACTGATATCGTAATCTCTGCCTATATGAAAAAGACTGAGGACAAGAGTGGTAAAACCTGAATCCTGGAGCTGTGAGATAGTTTTTTTAATTTTATCTGCTGGTTTGCTCTTGGAAGGATATAAACATCCTTCGGCATATACTTCGATATTTAGATTTGACATAATGATGCGTTTCTTGATCTTTTTAGGTAAAGTAAATTTTGCCCACCGTATACGCTGAGATGAATACTCCTCCTGCATCACACTCTCATTTGCCATTAGATTATTTAAAACTACCTCTTGACCAAAAGCAGTTTCAAAATCATTTACCCGGATGCGAAAGAATGTATCTGAAAATTTACCTGTAGTCGCTTATTATTATATCTCTTAATTCTTTCTCTTTGAATACCTATAAAGGATAAAAAATACTACCTCTTTTGGGGAAAAGGGGGATGTCTATATTTTACGTAAACGAAATAAAATCAATTAATGATAGAAAAGAATATGAATCTTCTATTCAAAGAGACGAAGTTGTTTTCCCTTCTCAGGTTTAACAAACCCCTTCATCGTACGTCCTCCGTATTTCCATGATTCCCGGCGCTCTTTTTCAAGGAGTTGACCGACACTTTGTTCGGGATCCGGCTGAAAATTCTGTTCTGTCTTTTGGGAAATTTTAGTTAATGCCGCAATCGCTTTTGCCCTGTCAGTTTGATCCAGTTTAGCAGCATTAACCGACTTTTGTAGCATTTCTATAGTTTCATCATACACTTTTGTAGGCACCGGAAATGGATTTCCTCCTTTGCTTCCATGAGCAAAAGCAAATCTGGCTGGATCCTTAAATCGGCTTTGTGTTCCGTGAATTACTTCACTAACCAAAGTTAACGACTGCAAGGTTCGTGGTCCCATTCCTTTCAGAAGTAGCAATTCCTCAAAATCCTGATGTTCCATCTCTTGCGCTAACCAAAGCAAACTACCTAAACGTTTTAAGTTCACATCTCCCGGATAGATTCCTTTCGTTCCATGAAGACTCATTCGCTGGATTTCTTTTACTACTGCATCCGGGTTTTCTCTTGCAATAGTAACTATTCCTTCTCTGGCAGCAGATGCTTCTTTAGCTGTGAGGTTAAGAATTTCACCATGATTTTCACCAATTACACCGGTATGAGGTTCTTCAACAAAAGAAATAATGGATTCTGAATGCCAATGATAACGCCTGGCTTTTCCATCTTCCGGTTTCATTCCTTGTTGAACAACGGCCCAATCTCCTTCAGAACTGAGAATGAAAGAATGGAGGTAGAGTTGGTATCCATCCTGAAGAGCAGTGTTATCGACCTTGGCCACCAATTTACTTGTCCTTGAAAGCTTATTTCCATCTAATCCTGTTTTTAATGCTGTACTGATGAGTTGTTCAGGAGTTTTTAGCGAGTTTTTTCCTTTACCTCCGGCCACATATAACCCTATTTCATTAGAAACCGGGTTAATAGAATCCTGAAGAGCTTTTAGCACAGTAGTGGTTACGCCAGATGAATTCCAATCCATGCCAATTACCGCCCCAAAGCTTTGAAACCAAAATGGATCAGACAACCTGGAAAGCAGCGCTTTAGGTCCGTATTCTATAAGGATAGATTCCACCATTGCCAGGCTTAGCTTCTTCATCCGCTCAAATAGCCATGATGGAACTTTTCCCTTGAATAATGCTAAATCTGCCGAACCGGATTGTTTCATTTTTCGAAGTTATTTCAGTGCTCCAACAATAAAAAACAAGGGAAGGTTCTTGCTGGTCATGTTTTCTCCTGTTTCTTTATACCAACAATTTGTTTTGGAATTCAAACGGATTTAGTTGTAACCCCGATTTTGTGAGTTTTTTGTTTAGTAAAGTAAGGGCACCTTGTTTCCATGAAGTTGGTACATTAGTCAAACATGCATCTGATCCCGGGTATCACATAGTCATTCATCAGTATTCCTGATAAATGGATCACTATACTTTTCTTCTGTAATCACTTTTTCGTCAGTAAGTGTAAGTAAAAATGCGACCAAAGCTTCTTTTTCCTCTTCACTTAGTTTTAGTCGCAATACTTCTGCAACACCTTCTTCACCGTCATCCAGGGTCTTTAATCTGAAGTTCAAATTCGGGTGGTTTTGCACATTGTCACTATAGTGATCTACTACTTCTCTCAAAGTTTCGAATCTCCCATCATGCATATATGGAGCTGTTTTGGCAATATTCCGGAGAGAAGGAACTTTAAACAAGGCATTATCAGAGGCCAGCCCGGTTACTTCACCTTTACCACTATCGGAATAATTAAGGTCCAATCCATTATTTTTGGCGATATCATTTACATGCTGAGGAGTTCCATGACAATACAAGCAGGTGCCGCCATTTCTTCCCCGGTAAAAAATATCCATTCCCAGATTCTCCATGGCTGTAAAATTGGAAAAGTCTGGCATTTGCTCCTCATCATCAGGAAAACCAGCTGCAATAAACCCTTCATCAAATCTCGAATTGTATGATACGATCGATCGGGTAAACTGAGAAAGAGCCAGGCTAATCTTATTGGACGTTACCTGTTCTGACCCAAACGCATATCTGAATAATACCCCGTAGTAATCCAGTTTTTGCAGTTTTCTTTCCAAAGAATCCAAATCCATACCCATTTCAATATGATCTTCAATGGGCATTAGAACCTGCTTTTCCAGTGTAGAAGCTCTCTCATCCCAAAAGAAAGCTTGATTCTCATAATACCTGCTATTAATAAGCGTCATCGAATTCCTGCGGGTTTGTTCGCCGTGTAATCCGATACTAAACTTTCTTGGATCTGAAAATGCAGCACTTTGTTTATGGCAGGAAGCACATGAAATAGTATTATTTGCTGAAAGCTTTTTGTCATAAAAAAGCACTCGTCCCAGGGTGGCACCCATATCGGTTATCCGATTATGATCCGGCGTATTGTCAGCTTCGTTAGCTTCTTCAGATCTATAGTGCTCCGGTAAATCGATATTCGCATAGTTAAATGGAGCAAAGGGTAAGTTTAATTCCTTAGATAAAATCAGCATATCCTCTTGAGTGAATTCGGTACTGTCCCCCGGTTCATCATTTGTAATATAACTTGTGCATGATAATGCTAAGCCTGAGAATATCAGGAACAGGAATAAGGAATTTTCTTTCATAAAAAGCTAATTGGTTTAATAAAGGAACAGGTAAGTGATGTTTTACCCTACCCATGCTTTTGAATTTTCCTTTAATTCTTTTGTTTACGTGTTCTGACTAAAACAAAATCTTTCAGGAATAGAATTTTCCACTGCTGTTAATTGGTAATAATGATCAGATAAGAAATGGAGTGACGACTCTTTTTCTGATTGTTAAAAGCCGCAGCCCCAGAAAGAACAGGATTTTTATAAACCCACCAATATGCATTACAATTTCCCGACTGGCACTGATAGATAATCCACCGGCATTGGTAATGGATGCATTTATGTTCTTGAAAAGAAATTTTTGTTTGTTGAATGAATGAGCAAGAATCTTACTGCTATGTATAAATAACCGGGTTGAAAGGGTATAGTTTTCTTTGAGTATTGGATAGGAAACATCGGCGTTTTGAGCATTTTTTTTTGCCCTATCCACAAATTTAGTTAGCCAATCCGGGTTTATTTTATTCGTTTGTTTGTTTATATGAGAGGATTCAAGAGGAATCTCAAGGAAATCAGAAAGCCGTTTCCAGCCTTCTTTTTGTTCTTTCTCAATATCCAGAACCATAAAATTTGGATGCTCTTTGAAATACTCTTTTGCCCGTTTTTGATAAATAAGTAAATCCTCCAGCATTCTTAAAAGGGCGAATCGATTGGCAATAAATAATCGAATCAAATACACATATTTCTCTTCTTTCATGTGGTTTTCTATCGAGTTTTGCCAAAGAAAAATACTCCGTGCCCAGTTGTCTATATCGCGTTCGAGAAGAACAAATTTTGCATCCGGAAACCAATTATGCAGATGAGCGAAATTTTGAAGATTTCCATCCAGAAAGTAATCGAATTTATAAAAAAAAGGATCAGGTTCCCGAAGGTGTGAAAACATACCATACCTTGCAGAATGCCAAACTCTCAGTCCCTGCTCTTCCAGTGACTTTGCTATGCTCTTGGTTGCCATTTTTGAAGCACCCAAAAAAAATACTTTCTGATTTTTTTCTGTCATCAATTATTAGGTAACAAACCTGAATTTCCTGGTTAAGAATTGGTGGACAAGAATAATACTCTTCCAAATTTTATGGTAGAGTTTTCTTGCAGTGATATATGAGTTCGGTGGGCATTAATCCGTATCTGAAGAATTCCTCAGTAGAAAATTTTGAAGCATAATCTTCTTCAAACACAGTAAAACCTGCATTTTGTAGCCTAAGTGGATAATCCTTCCCATACCAGCGTACATGGTCATGCTGGCCAAATGCTTTCTCCCGTTCTTCGGGAGAGGTAATAGTCCAATCTTCATACGTTTCTTCTCTGGTGTAATCTAATGGCACCTGAAAGATGCCGTCTCCATTTTTTGCCATTACCCTGTATAGTTCACTCATAGCTTTTCTGTCATCAGGGATATGTTCAAGTACATGGTTACATAAAATTAAGTCAAACGAGTTCTCCTCGAATGGAATATTTGTGATATCCACTTTTTCGATAGGGGTATTACCTTTGTAATAGTGGTATCGTTCGGGAAATAAATCGCAGGCCGTGTAAGTAATACCAGGAACTTTGTCGAAGATATTGTAAAAAACTCGCTCCGGAGCAAAATGCAAAAGCTTGATAGGGTCATTTGTTTTCTTGAAGAGCGAATCAGTTTGAATGATATGCAAAAAAATAAGCCGGTGCCTTTCAAGTGAACGACAATTGCTGCATCGTGCATTAGCTCTGGGAGGATTTCCATGCTCTTCAAATTCAGCAAAAGCAGACCTGCAGATAGGACAATAAACCCCGTTTCCATTATTCATATGCGAAATCTTATTTTTGAAAGTTGGGAAAATTAAGATTTGGCAAATAAGGTATTTCTGAAGGGTATAAAATTCAAAGAAATTCTGCCCGTTACCGGAACTGACTTAAACGAAGGATGGAACGTGCTGATAATTAAAAATATAAATATGTAATCCACGTGAAGGTTTTGGAGAATCAGTTATACTATTCCCTTTTAAAAGCCTGGTATTGAATTAATTCCCGTTCGATTGCCCGTTCCCATTCTCTTTGTTCTTTCTTTTTTTTTCCATGGTCAGTTATCAAATCGTATCTCTCTTGTCTTCTAAGGTAATCTGCACGTATCTCCGTAAATATGGAGTCAATTTCCATTCTGTCTTCTTCCATATTCAGTTGTAAATCAAAAAATTCCTTACGCATTTTTCTGGCATACACCTCACTTAAATGAAAATGAAATTCTTCATGGATAAGCAGGTCCTGTCTGTGATTTTGGTCCTGGCGTACCCAGGATAAATTAGTTTCAAATTTGTTTATTACCAGGATATTTGACGAAAAAGGTTTAGAGTAATAATCCTGTTCAACTTTCAACGTGATAAAAGATTCTGCACTGAAACTCTTATTTGAAGAGAATCTGGAGTCTCCTTTAAAATCCTGCCATGACAACCGTCTGTCGGGGGACCATTCAATGGCTCTTTCATGTTTTCGGAAATCAGGCACCCGGAATATGTCTGCGCTGATTCCAGGACAAGCATTCGGTGCATCAGAAGTTTCATATTCCATTATTTTAACCACATTTGCCCCATGTTTTCTCGCTTTTTGCCTCAGGTTTTTCAGTAATCCTGATTGAGAACAATTGGTGATAGAATCAGGATCAGCAGTTTTGATGGTGCCAATTTTATGGCCATCATTTTTAAAATTATCCCGAACATCAAGAACCAGTACAAATTCATCTTCAATCCATGGTTCAAACGGGGAATTGGTTACCAGGTTCGATGCTGGCGAACATGATACTCCAAACCCTACGAGCAAACTTTTTATAATTATATTATTCAGGTTCATTGCGTGAATGTAGAACAAGTAGGAATGAGTTGCTTCCCGGTTTTTATTTACTGTTTCAATTTCTCTTTAACACTCTGCTTTATATCTTCTTCTGAAAACGACCGGATTACATGCCCGAAATTTCCAAAGCTGTGCACCTTCGTACAAAAGGGGTACTCCCAGTTCAAAAATTAAAACTGCTTCGCGAGTTAGAGATTCTGGATTCCCCGCCTGGTTATCCTATCCTCGACAATCAATTCCAACCCAATTCTTTAGACCTGCGACTTGGTGAAACAGCCTACCGCGTTCGATGTAGTTTTTTGCCTGAAAATGAAACGGTGGAACAAAAACTCCGGACACTTACCCAATATTCATTTTCATTGAAAGAAGGCGCGGTTTTGGAGGAAAATTGTGTGTACATCATTCCGCTTCTCGAAAAACTTAACCTGCCAAAATCACATTACTCTATTCAGCATGGAACGCAAAATGGAAGCGATCAATCGGATCAGGTAGAACTGCACGCCATGGAAAACCTTTCTGCTAAAGCAAATCCAAAAAGCTCAACAGGCCGGTTGGATGTATTTACGAGAGTCATTACCGATTACTCTCATCGATTTGAAGAAATTGTACCCGGTTACCAGGGGAATCTTTACCTGGAAGTTGTTCCGAAGTCTTATTCGGTAAAAGTAAGAACAGGCCAAAGGTTGAACCAGCTACGCATCCGCCATGGTTTTGAGGTAATTTCTGATCAGGACTTACTTCGCATTCAGGACACCGATCCGTTACTGTTTGATGAGCATGTGAACCCGGTTTCCATGGAACAGATAAAGGTAAATCAAGGGCTGTTTATGAGTGTGCAACTCAGGGGACAGTATGGAGAAATTATAGGCTACAAAGCGAAGAAGCACAGTAACTATATCGATTTAGATAATATAGCACACTATAATGTGGATGAATTCTGGGACCCGATTTATGCCACAAAGGATGCAAAAATTATCCTTGAACCGGAGGCATTTTACATCTTTGCTTCAAAAGAACGAATACGGGTTCCTGCAAATCTTGCTTGCGAAATGATGGCTTATGACACAGGTTCGGGGGAGCTTCGAACTCACTACGCTGGTTTTTT
>JAKSCW010000492.1 GCA_022360375.1 Balneolales bacterium | reverse complement strand
TTTCGCTTTTTCAAAACTATCCAAGTCCCTTCAATCCATCCACAAATATCGAATTCAATTTGAATAAGAATGAGACCATATCCCTAACGGTGTATGATGTGATGGGAAGAAAGGTTAGTACTCTCGTTTCAGGGAAAAATTTTTCAGCTGGTAATCATCAACTCACTTTCAATGCCTCGAATTTGTCGAGCGGGATATACTTTTATCAACTAGAAGCTGGAGATATTGTTCAAACAAAAAAAATGCTGCTCATTAAATGAAAAAGAATCTATCTCATTTTGCAGTTCATTTTGCATCCAAAAACCCGGAAGCATTGGCCCGGTGGTACAAACAAAACCTGGGCTTTGAAATCACTTTTCGCTGGGGTGATCCGGTAGAATACGTTGTAAGCAATCGCGAAGAAGTAGTGTCCATTCATTTTGTGAAGGCGGAAAATGAAAACATTCAACCCGGATCTATTTACGTTTTTTGCTACAATGCGGATCAAGTGTATGAAGAGTTAAAGAATAAGAGTATTCCTGGTTTGGAAGAAATAGCCGACCGCGACTACTATATGAGAGATTTTGATGTGTGTGACCCGGAAGGAAACCGGATAACTTTTGGTACCAGTTTGGAAATGCTTACTCCAAATGACGGGTAAGTACATCACTCATATAATCAAAAAAAGGACGCAAAGCTAAATAGCATTTTACCGGTTTAAACAGGAATTCGTCTGATAGTGCTTCTTCATCAGTGAATCGATGCACAAAGGTAAAGCTCTTATATCGTAGTAAATCAATGTTGGGGTGATCTTTAGCATATCCTTTTGGGGCTGTTTTTACTTGCTCCCCTTCAATTTCACCCCAAATATTCTTGAAATCCGGATCATTAAGAATATTCCGGAGAGGTGCGGCATCCAGTGCTATTTCATCCCTGATTAGTTTAAGATCAGCAGGATTTGGTTTCCAGAAACCGGCGGCAACTAATGTATTCCCGGGTTCAAAATGTATGTAATAACCACCTCTCAGCCATTTAGTGGCACGGCTCATACTCGCACCGAAGCCTGTTTTATATGGGGATTTATCTTGAGAGAAACGTACATCCCGGTAAATTCGAAACAGGGATTTCTTACCCGATTCGTTTTCAATGTTGTCTACTTTCTTCATTTCTGCAATGAGCTGATCCATGAAGTTGATTACATTTTCGTGCGCAGCTATATACCTGGGTTTGTTTTCGTTAAACCAGTCCCGGTTATTATTTTTTTTCAGGTCGGAGAGGAAATCCAAAGTAGAAGCTGAAATAGTACTCATTATTTGTTCTTCTTTTTGGCGTTTAATAATTCAATGGTTTTTTCGATTCTTCGAACCCTGGTTTCTTCTTTTTTTGCTTCATGGATCCAGGCAACATATTCCCGTTTATGGCTGAAGGCCAGGTTCTCGAAGAATTTCTTTGCCTCAGGATTAGCTCCAAGTTTTTGGGCAAAGTCTTCCGGGGGGACTACAGTTTTGGTTTTACGATCAACCCCGGGAGGATCTTGTCCAAATTTCGATGGCTTCTTTCGTTCGCTGGCTTTTACCAACCGCATACTCGACCAATCCTCATTAAGAGAGATAAGCCTTACAGGTTCAAGCCCAAATGCCTTCACTGCTCCCCAGGTATTATCACGGGTTAAGTCTGTATCAATACTACCAGATTTCTTGGGATAGGAAAGCCATAGCTGGCCTTCCTTTTTTTGTTTATCGGTGGCTTTTGGAATCCAATGCTGGAGTTCAGATTCATTTTTAATAAAGAGAATCACTGAGTCAAAATGCTCGTCTTTTGCTGACGAAAACTCAATATGTATCCCATCAAATAACGGATAAACACTTGGATTTGAGTTCATCAAGAGTACCGAAAAATCGTCTTTGAGTTGCAATTTTTTGAATAAGGGATTCGACATATTCAGCTTAGGTTTCTCTATGCAGAGTATGATCTATTTAATTCAAGTTCAATAGCAATTCCAGAGATGCGTCTAATAACTGAAGCTGCTGATCTTCCACGGAAATGGAAGCCGTTCCGGAACCAAGTTGTATTCCGTAATAACCGAATTGGGAGTGATTTCCTCCTTTAACTAAAACAAATGAAGTGTGCTCAGGTAAGTTCACCGAGAAACCTTCTACTTCTTCAACAGACGCAAGACCATCTTCACTTCCGTAAACTTTTGTAACGGGGATGTCTAGGCTGGTCAAATCAATTTCTCTTGGATGTGATGTACCGATAAGCAGGAGTCCGGAAATCTCTTCAGGGCAGAGGCCAGAGAAATCCGCTGCCATAGCTCCTCCCTTAGAATGACCTGCCAGAACCCATTTAACGGAATCTGGGTAGGAAGTAAAAAGACTCTTTGTCTTATTAAAAACGGAAATTTGCATTTTTTCCGTAAAGGCTAGTCGAAAAGGAATTTTCTGAATAATTACAGGATACCCGTTTTCAGCTAATCGCCTTGCATAAGGTGCATATGCCTCTGCTTGGACCAAAGCTCCCGGATAAAAGAGAACAGAGGTAGTATATCCAGAGTTTATCGAAACGGATGCCGGAATAAACTTGATGTACTCCGAAGAGTTCTCAACTTTGACTGATGAATTTGAATGAAGGACAGAGTCATCATAGCCTGAGGCCTGCATTTGGAAATACATCCATATGACCACTCCGATCCAAAAGATGAGCAGAAAATACCGGATTCTTTTTCGAATGCTTTTTTTCGACATAAATGAAAATGAATGAATTGGGGCAACTACGTTTCGAATTGAAAAAGGTTGGACTTAATAAGACATGCAGCTTTTAATTCTTAAGGTTTCTTCATTTATTAGCCGGGGCTTACAGGTAGGAATTTTTGGACAACTAAACGTATTATGGATATGAAAAACAGAAAACTGAGAATGGGCATGATCGGTGGTGGAGTGGGTGCATTTATTGGTGCCGTTCATCGCCTTGCAGCCAATCTGGATGGACAAATTGAATTAGTATGTGGTGCGTTTAGCAGTAATCCGGAAAAATCAAGACAAACGGGAGAAGAGCTTTTTTTGGATGCATCCAGGGTATATGGATCCTTCAAAGAAATGATAGAAACAGAAGCCGGTTTGCCAGAAGATATTCGTATGGATTTTGTTTCTATAGTTACTCCAAATCATGTACACGCAGAACCTGCGATTTTGGCATTAAACCACGGCTTTCCTGTAATTATAGATAAACCGCTTTGCTTTAACATGGAAGAAGCACATGCTATCCAGGCAAAGGTTAAAGAAACGGGCCTGCCCTTTGCACTCACGCACACCTACACCGGGTACCCAATGGTGAAGGAAGCACGGCAACAAGTTAAATCCAAAAAATTTGGAGCCATACGGAAAATTATGGTGGAATATCCCCAGGGTTGGTTAGCTGAAAAACTAGAGGATTCTGATCAGAAACAGGCTGCCTGGAGAACAGACCCTTCACGATCAGGAAAGAGTGGTGCTTACGGTGATATCGGAACCCATGCAGCAAACATGGCCGAATATGTTTCCGGCCTGAGAATTACTAAAGTCCAATCCCAGTTAACGAAAGTGGTTTCAGGTCGTTTGCTGGATGATGATGCCAACGCGTTGCTTGAATTTGAAGGTGGAGTTCCGGGGGTTCTTTCCGTGTCGCAGATTTCCGCAGGAGAAGAAAATGCCATCAAAGTTCGGGTATACGGAGAAAAGGGTGGTGTTATCTGGACGCAACGGGATCCTAATACCCTTACTGTTACCTGGGGGGACAGGCCGCATGAAATCTACCGAACCGGAACCGGGTATGTTTCAGAGGCTGCAGCAGCGAATTCCCGTACCCCGGCAGGCCACCCGGAAGGGTACCTGGAGGCCTTCGCAAATATTTACCGGAA
>JAKSCW010000491.1 GCA_022360375.1 Balneolales bacterium | reverse complement strand
TGAAGTTGAAATTGCCGAAGAGCAATTAAAAAATGAGGTAACCAATAATTTTAATTTTATGGATCCCATTGACAATTGTATAACACAACATGATGAAATCATTGCTCCAGTCGATGAGGACGAATGTATGGAGGAGGATCCGGGAGGAGGGCCTGGAGGTAATCCTGGCACAGGCCCTGGAACAGGAACTTCTACAGGGATAAAAACAGGCTTCCATTATACTCATAAAGGACAAAGTACCAACAGATTATATCATGCATACAGTAGTAGCGGAACCAGTTGGACGGGAAGTAACTATAGAGATATAACTACATCATCGAATTCTTTATCAAACAGGGGGCCCTCTACGGTGTATTTTAAAAACCAATTATATGCTTTTTATAAAGGACAAAATTCTGATGAAATTTCCTTTACAAGATCCAGTAACGGAACGAGCTGGTCGTCTCATCAATCTATAGGGGGCAGTAGCTATAAATCTCATCAGGCACCTGCTGCAGTAGTTTATCGCGATACACTATATGTCTATTATGCTGACGATTCCAATATTCGGGGTGTATATACTGCAGATGGAGTTAACTGGAACGCTACAGGAAAACTTATTCAGGATAAGGAAATAAAAAGATGTGCCTCAATTGTTATTCTTATAAATTGCTTTAAACCATATGCTCAATTCGGTGTAACAGTGTATAATGATCAAATTGTACTTATGTTCCCCAGTGACGCTGATGGCGGTCAATTAAAAATTCGAAGAAGCTCTGATGGTAAAACGTTCTTCCAGGATTTTAGTTTGTTCCCGGGAATAGAACCTGATAAGAATAAAGGAGTTTCAGGAGTTGAATTTAATGGTAAACTATTCATGACATTTGGGGGCCGCTACACAAGTAATGTCAAAATCGTAGAAACAGACTTAGTAACTGTGGCTCAGCGTGATGTTACTGTTAGTGGGGGAACACCACAAACGAGCCAAACCCCAAGTATTGCTACTGATGGGTCAAAGCTGGTAATTGTATACAAAGGGAACTCAAGTAGTAATGTATTCTATGCGTATTCTACGGATGGAAACGCATGGTCCGGAAATGGATTTGCTGTAGGTGGTACTAAAGATGGTGGTCCTTCTTTGATTTATGTTAACTGATTTTATGCTGCCTCTGGTATGTTGTTGAACCGGGAGGTTCAAAAAAAGAGCATTTCCAGACAGGGGCCTGGTAACAAGGCTTTGATCAGACAGAGGCAGGATTAAAAAAGCCTGGCTGTAAAAAGCCAGGCTTTTAATAAGTGCTCACGACTGGAGTCGAACCAGCACGGGGTTTCCCCCACTACCCCCTCAAGATAGCGTGTCTACCAATTCCACCACGTGAGCTTTTGGTAAGCCAATAAAGGTACAGGTTTTCATGGCTTCTAATCAATATTTCAGTGTTCATTATTTTCCGTTTTTTTATACAATATCAACCCACTAAAAAAGTTATTGGGCAGGTCGGGTGCTAACCATTAGTTTTAAGGAACTAATCAAACGCATTCAAAAAAATGAAAAAAATAGTACTAGGGCTCATCTGTGCAACGCTAACTGCGGCATGTGGAAGCAGGAATTTGATTTCCGTGCAACAAGTTACCGAACCCATACAAATAGATGGTGAAATTTCGGATTGGATCGATGCTGAAGCTCCATTCTTCATAAAAGAAAATATTCGCTATGCCTTTACGGACGATGAAGAATATCTGTATGTACTGGTTGAAGCAAAGCAGCAAACCGACATAATGAAAATGGCGGGACTTGGCTTTACTATTTGGTTTAACGAACGCGGTAAAAAGAAGAAGAGCGTTGGAATACGTTATCCGGTTGGAACTATGGAAATGGATATGGGAAATGGAATGTCCCCGGGGGGAATAAGCGGTGCTTTTGGAAATGCAGGAATGGAAATGAATGGCCCCGAAATGTACGATATGTTTTTACAAGACCTGGATGTGTTAAGACTTGTTGGATTTGAGGTTGAGGAGGAAATTTTTGTAGAAGTGGCAGAAGAAGATTACGGAATAAAGGTAAAAGCTGTTTTTACTGATGATGGCTTGTTTATCAATGAATTTGCTGTGCCTAAAAAATTGGTTCTTACGAAAGAGAAATCAAAAAAACTGGCTGTGGGTTTCTTTACGGATGAAATGGAGCGCCCTTCATTTGCAGGTGGCCCCGGGGGGATGGGTGGTGGAATGCAACCACCTGGCGGAGGAATGGGTGGCATGGGTGGTGGAATGTCTCCCGGAGGGATGCCCCCGGGAGGAAGAAGCGGCTTTCAGGAGATGCTAAACCCAATCGAAATCTGGACGGTTCTGGATATGTCTAAGCAATAGTAGCAAAAAAGAAAACCCCGATAAAATCGGGGTTTGGGGTCTAGTCATCTAATTGTTCTTGTATATATTCTCGAACTTCAATCCGAATGGCCTCTCTCTCGACCAGAAATACCCGGTATTGTTCTTTGGTAAGAATATCATAAATAGCTAATTGATGTTCTTTCTTCAGGTCTGCAGCAGCAACTGCTTTTCGCTGGCGATTCATAGGAGCCTCTCTCAATTCCTCTCCCTTAGCCGCAAACTCTTCATCGGCAGTTACAATCTGGTTTTCCTGGTCCGGGGTTAGGTTTACATATTTATCCAGGACAGCTAAATGTGCTTCTGATCGTAATTCAGGCGATACGTCCTGCATCACACGTTCCATTCTGTCTCCGCGATCCCAGCCTCTCTGGCCTCGTTCCCCGCCGCGCATTCCCTGGCGGTTTTGAGCAAAAGCCGGGGCTGCAATAAGAACTATAAGTGCTGTAATAAATAAGGTGTTAAAACTTCGTTTCATGATTTTGGTGATTATTGAATTCGGGACCAAGCGTTTCAATTCACCGGTAAGACGAACGAAGTTTGAGAATAGTTTTAACCCTCTTCTAATTGGCGCATCGCATATTCATTGCCCGGGTCAATCTTCAGAGCCTGCTCATAATACGTGCGGGCTTTGTCAGCTTGCCCGCCTCTCTTTATCATGTCCCCCATCAGGATCCAGTTCTCCGGGTCGTGCGGATCGGCCTTGATTCTTCCGATAAGATAAGGAATGGCTTCCTGTCCACGATCCGTCATCAGCATTAACATTACTTTGTTACGATGTGCAGCCGGGGAATTGGTTAATTCAATAGATTTATCGAAATCCTTTTCCGCTTCTTCCAGTTTTTCCTGCTGCATATACAGGTTCCCTCTCAGGTTCAGGTAAACTCCGTTTTGGTCATCCAGTTTCATCGCTTTATCTATCGACGACAGGCTCATTTCATATTGATTGAGCTGCTGCATAATCAGCGCTTCCAGGTAATAAGGTTCATGAGCATCCGGGTTTTCTTGCTGAAGTTCTCTTGCTATATCAAGGCTGTGATCGATGTCTTTTTCCTGAAGGAGTTCAAAGCCCCGGTTAAGTTTTTCTTCGAAATTCATGAATTAGATGATTCTTTTTTGTCCGATAAATCCTCGAAATCGGCGTCTTCGATATGATCAAAGTTTTTCAGCCCGGTTCGGTTTCCCCGGAAGGGATTGAATGGGCGGTTTCGCCGCGAAGAAGGTAAGAACATTCGGCGTATATACCTCGAAATGAAATAAAAAAGAATGATGTAAAGCAGGATTTTAAACAACATGGCTAAGGCGCTATATGAATATGAGTGTTTCCGTGAATGGGGCGCTCAAAAATGTGCTCCTCGATGTACGCTAAATGATCCAAATTGTTTACAAAATCAATTTCTGTGGTGTTAATGAATACAACCGGTGTTCTGTTATAATGATAAAAAAAGTGATTGTATGCATTGTTTAAATCTCGCAAATAATCCGGGGTAATGTGTTGTTCATATTCACGCCCTCTTTGATCGATGTTTTCCATAAGCCGGTCTACAGAAGATTGCAGGAATACGATCAGATCCGGCTGTGCAGCTATACCGGTCATTATATTGAAAATGGAGTCGTATAGTGCGAGTTCGTCTTCATCTAAATTTAAACGGGCAAAAATGCGGTCTTTGTCAAAAATGTAATCCGAAATGGTGATTTGATGGAACAAATCTTTCACCATCATGTTTTGTTGCTGCTTGAAGCGGCTCGCCAGGAATGCCAGCTGAGTTTGGAAGGCATATCTTTCCCGGTCTTCATAGAACTTGGGAAGGAAGGGGTTGTCTTCAAACTCTTCCAACACCAACCGGGCTCTCCTCCGCTCCGCTAACAACGTGGCCAGGCTGGTTTTTCCTGCTCCGATTACACCTTCAATTGCAACAAAATCAAAGTGATTCATAGGCTACCAGGTCAAATCGGTTCGGGTAATGTTCATATCGGGTGCTGATTCAATCAAGGCCTGAATAGGTTCTCCTGTGTTTGGATCTTGCCAGGTTGGTTGTACTTCCTGGAGCGGTAACAGCACAAAAAGTCGTTGCCTGTACTCGCTATGTGGGATGATAAGGCTATCTGAATGAAGCACCAAGTCATCATAACCAATAATATCCAGATCAATGGGTCTGGCCGTCCATTTCGGATAACGGGAAGGTCTCCCTTGTTTGGTTTCCTGCGTTTTTAGTTTTTCAAAAAGCTGCTCCGGGTGAAGTTGCGATTCAACAAGGATGACTGCGTTCAGAAAATCAAATTCAGAAGGACCGATGGGTTCAGAAGAATAAATGGAAGAAGTTTTAACCGGGGAAAGTGAAAGCCCGGAAAGAAAAGCATGTGCTTTACGAAGTTGCAGAACCGGCTCCCCTAAATTCGAACCTAAAGCAATTGTTACCTTGGCCATGACATAGTGACTTCGGCGTATTCAGCGGGTTGTGAAATGGGTGGCCCCATTTTGCGGAGCTTCACCGTTACTCCCTGTAATCCGTTAAAGGAATTAAAGAGTTTCTCACCAATTAAAAAGGCAATGCGCTCAATGAGCCTGATGGATGGGCCATTCATCACGGAATCTACAATTTCCTGTGCCTGCTGGTAATCCAGGGTGTGACTTAAGTCATCCGACTCCGCCGATTGCTGCATACTAAACTGAAAAATCAGGTCAATTTCAAAGTCGTTGCCATCCACCCGTTCCTGTTCATAATACCCATGAAGGCCCCGGTACTTAAGACCGTTTAGAACGAGCGTGTCCATCTCAGAGGCTGGCTACTTCGATGCGTTGATGAAGTTCTTCCAGAATGCGCTTATGCTTTGGACTGGTGAGCATGCGCTCTTCAACTGTTGAAATGGCATGTATTACCGTTGAATGATCGCGCCCACCAAAATGAAGCCCGATAGTTTTCAAACTGGACTTGGTAAACCGCTTGGATAAGTACATCGCGATTTGACGAGCTTCCACAATTTCCTGCTTGCGCGTCTTTTCACGCACTTTATTGGTATCAATCCCAAAGTAATCGCACACGTAGTTTTGGATCGATTCTATAGAGATTTGAGTGTTCGACTCCTTTACCATGTCTTTTAGGACACGCTTTGCCATGGCAAGATCAATATCATCGATATTTTGAAGGGAGGCATGAGCTAATAGCTTAATGATAGCTCCTTCAAGATCACGCACATTCGATTTAAAATTGTGGGCTATGAATTCGATGATTTCCGGGTCAATTTCAATACCGTTATCATTGGCTTTTCTTTCTAAAATGGCATACCGGGTTTCATATTCCGGCATTTGGAGGTCGGCACTTAAGCCCCAGCTGAATCGGGAAATCAGGCGTTCTTCAATATCAGGTACATCTTTTGGAGCACGATCGCTGCTTAATACAATCTGTTTTCCATCCTGATGAAGTGCATTAAAGATGTGGAAGAATTCTTCCTGTGTTTTTTCTTTTCCGCTGAAGAATTGAATGTCATCGACAATTAAAACATCAATATTGCGGTAAAACATGGAGAACTCGCTGGCTCGGTTATTCCGGATAGCGTGAACAAATTCGTTGGTAAATGCTTCTGAAGAGATATAAAGAACAGATTTATCATCTCCATATTTTTGCTTAATGCGGTTTCCGATACTCTGAACAAGATGGGTTTTTCCTAAACCGGTAGGTCCGTAAATGAAAAAAGGATTGAAGGAATTACTCCCCGGGTTGTCAGCAATAGCCATTGCGGCAGAACGGGCAAGGCGGTTACAGTCTCCTTCTATATACCGCTCGAACACATACGAGCTGTTAAGGTTGGAATCGATTTTGGTTTTTCGGATTCCCGGAATGATAAATGGATTTTCAATTACCTCGGGTGAATAGTCAGGATACCCATCCAGCTGTTGAGATTGTACAGGTGGCATTGGCCGCTGGGGTAAACGAACGGCACGGTTATTCTCAAAGTGTTCCGATTTCTCCATCAAAATGGAATACTCCAGCTTACCTTCAGGGCCTAAAACTTTTGCTAAGGTAGATCTCAGCATGTTATAGTAGTGTTCTTCCAGCCATTCGTACCAGAATTGACTGGGAACCTGGATGGTAAGGGTGTTCTCTGCTAAATTAAGTGGTTTGATAGGTTCAAACCATGACTTGAATTTTTGGTAGCTAATATTGTCCTTTATAATGGTTAAGCAGCTCTCCCAAGCCGCATCTGCTGAAACTGTTTGCAAAGCTTCCTCTTCCTCCGATACACTAAAAATTTATTCTTCGAGCAAGTCAGTTATCCACACCAGAAATCATAGATTTTTGCGATAACTCGCTTGGAAAATGATGAATTCTGAGGGTCTTGTCAAACGGCTAATTTATCCTTTTGTAAAAGTTATCCACAATCATAAAAACAAGATAATTGATTGCAATTCAGTGTTTTAATCCAGTAAACCTGAGTTTATAAATTGTACATAATAACCGGTTAATATTGCCGTAATACTCAAATTTGGGATAGATTGATAAAAGTTAGCGGCAACAAAGTTTTTTTCCACAAGTTATCCACATTGTTAACATTGGAATAATTCGGACTTTTCAAAATTAAAATTCCCCCTATTTCAATTTTTTTCCGATCAGAAACCTGGGCTTGTTATCATAGTCTTTTTTGATTTCAGCATTCCAGTTTGAACTCTTGAAAATGCCTGAAATTTCTTCTGCATGCCGTTCATGAAGTTCAAGATACATGGAACCCGATTCAGGTAATAAAATCTGGGCAAGTGACTCAATAGCAGAATACATTTTTTCAATAGAGTCACAAAAAAGGGCCTGATCAGGTTCGAAGTTTTTTACCTCTTCATCTAAGTGTTCTTTTTCTTCAAAAAGGATGTAGGGAGGATTTGAGACAATAACATCGAATGTAGAATTTGAATCTGGTAGTTGTGAATCAAACAGGTTATCCCTTATAAAATGAATGTCGGCATCATTCAGGCTCGCATTAGATTCCGCAATTCTGAGTGCTTCTTCAGAGATATCCGTGGCATATATTTGCCATTCAGGGCGTTGCCTTTTTAAAGCAATGGGTATACATCCCGAGCCTGTACCAATATCCAGTACCGAAAGTGTATCATCCGGATGATTCGTAAGAAGAATATCGACTAATTGTTCTGTTTCCATTCTTGGAATAAGAACACCAGGCTTTACTTTAATTTCAGTGTGGTAAAACTCAGCACTCCCCGTAATATATTGCAGAGGCTCTTGTTTTGCCCTGCGCTGCACTAATGGCCGAAGTACACTTAGTTCCTGTTTAGTGAGGGGCCGTTCAAACAGTACATACAAGTCGAGGCGTTTTTTATTTAATACAAATGATAAAAGCCATTCGATACTTAATCGAGGGTTACGAACTTTTTTTTCTTCGAAAAACCGGGTGCCCCATTCCAACATGGAAAGTACCGTCCACTCATTGGGAGGGTGCGTCATAGGCTATTCTTCCTCTTTTTGGTCAGAAACCAATTCTTCCTGGAGGGTAAGGCCGTACCGTTTTGTGAAGTCAAAAATGAAATTCATCACATTTGCTTCCACATTTTGTTCTTCTGAAAGTGAACTTCCCCGAAAACCCATTCTTCCTCCTGTTTTCTTCAGCACAATTTTGTTTTGCTGAGGGGTGCTTTCAAAAATGCAGGTTAATGTGACGCTGGAATTGATTTGTTTTTCATATTCCTCATATACAGCAACCGCTATTTCCGTTTGGATACTTTCGAACTTGCGGATATGAAGGAATTTTGGCTCATAATCGGAGAAAAGCTTTGAAGACATTCTTTTTAGCGTAGCAGAAGGTCCGTAAACCAAGTAAGTCGTGTGTGAGTTCATCCTTATTAATATGCTTTTACTTCGAAAATAAATGGATTTTTAAAACTGGAAGAAAATAACAGGTTATCTTATTAACACAATAAGAAAATGGAGTTTTTTTCGTTGAAAGTTTGTTATTTAGTTACTCTAATAAAAGTTAGACCCAAATGCGTAGATATTTATTCGCCGTTGCCTCGTTGATTGTTTTGCTTAATGTGCATTCCGTAACTGCTCAATACGGGGAGCCGGCTTTGCAAACGATTGAACAACCGTTGAATTTATTTGATGAGGGTTACAAAACCGGTGTAGGCTTTTCTTTTGGGTTAAACGATTTTGGATTTGGTGCAGGTGTTCAATTCAGAAAAGGGTTAAGCCCCTATACAGAGGGCATTTTGAGTTTTGAAATTGCTGGTTTGCGCGATCCTAGTGAACAAACATTTATTGACTACACGTTTGGCAACCGAACCATAGCAAGTAAATATCAGCGGGTGATCGCATTGCCATTGTCCGTGGGGTTAAAAAGAAGAATATTTGCTCCGTATATATCCGATAACTTCAGGCTTCATACTTCAATGAGCTTAGGCCCAACCATGGCTGTAGTTCTTCCTTATTTTGACGACATTAACGGGAATAATTATCGTGAGGTATTCGAATTCATTACAATAGGTGAAGCCGGGGGCTATTACACTGAGCCGGTTTATGATATTTTCCAGGGTTGGGATCAAGCAACCACGGAATTTGGATGGAATGGAGAAATAGTTTTTGGGGTAGATTTTGGTGAAAATTTTGCCCGTTTACAAAGCTTTCAGTTTGGGTATAGTTTCTACTATTTCCAGAATGGAATACAAATTATGGAACCGCAGCAACCCTTGCGTGATATTAATGGGCTTATCCTGGATGCTAATGCGGATGGCCTGGCTGATTTCTATGAGCGTACCAACGACGATGTTAACTACTTTGGGTCAGCTCAAATCACATTCATTATTGGTTGGATGTGGTAATCATCCGGTTATTTTTCCGAACCAAATCTCCGGGTCTTTCATAGAATCAATAATCAAATCGGGATTGTATTCGGCTAATTCTTCTCCTGAAAACTTTCCGGTGGTAACTGATACACACTTCATTCCGGCATGTTTTGCGCATTGTATATCCCTGGGAGTATCACCTATTATCACAAACCGTTGTGGATCTGGTTCCTGATTGATGAGTTCCCGCACCTGATCGACAGCAAGTTGAGGAAGCATATTGCGTTCCCGGTGGAACTCTCCAAAAGCGCCAATCGAGTAGTTCAAATCAACTTCAGCAACATCCAGTTTTCTTTTTGCGGCAGAAGGAAAGTTTCCGGTAAGCAGACCTAAAATGCAGCCTGATGCCGAAAAATATTGTATAGCATCATCAATGTAAGGATGACGAGTGATATGGTTTTTCTCGATTCTGCTGGATAATCTCCCCAAATACTCACTCTTAAGCCGGGAGTACAGGTTCTCATCAAGGTTATGGTTCACAAGAAATGAGGAGAGGATATCGTGATCCGTTCTACCAGAGAATGGATCCGTTTCCACCCCCGCATAGTTAATCCCAAGGTCATCTACAATAGAACGAAGAAGCGGGCGATTAAAGCTCCGGTTTACAGTAATCAGGGTGCCATCAATGTCAAAGAGTATTACCCAGGGATGCGATGCTGCCAAAAGTGAGGAATTGAGTTAATGGTTCATATCAAATTTACAAAAACTTAGTAAGCTCTGGCTTTAAGTACACATTAAATCGTGGTACTTTCCTTCACCTTACTTACTAAAATTAAAATGGAGTAAAAATGAGTTTTATTGAAGATATCACCGCGCGTCAGATCATTGATTCCCGCGGAAATCCAACGGTTGAAGTAGATGTAGTTTTGGATAGTGGTGCGTTTGGGCGTGCTGCTGTTCCATCCGGCGCCTCGACCGGGGAGCACGAAGCGGTTGAATTACGCGATGGTGATAAAGAGGTTTTTCTAGGTAAAGGAGTAACAAAAGCAGTTGAAAATGTAAATGATATAGTTGCTGATGAGTTTTTAGGGCTGCCTGTATTTAACCAAACCGAGCTTGACGAATTACTTCTTGAACTGGATGGCACACCGAATAAAAGCAAGTTGGGAGCGAACGCGATTTTAGGAGTCTCGTTAGCCATTGCCAAAGCTGCATCCAGTGATCTGGGGTTACCCCTTTGGAGATATGTGGGAGGAGTGAATTCGAAAGTAATGCCATTACCAATGATGAATATCATTAACGGTGGTTCACATGCAGATAACAGTGTTGATTTACAGGAATTCATGATTATGCCGGCCGGCGCGGAATCCTTTAGCCATGCCTTGCAAATGGGGGCAGAGATTTTTCACACCCTCAAGAAAGTGTTGGGTGGAAAGGGATACAGTACCGCTGTTGGGGATGAAGGTGGATTTGCACCAAACTTAAAATCTAATGAAGAAGCTTTGGAAGTGATCATGGAAGCCATCGAAAAGGCTGGCTACACTCCAAAAGATGATGTACTAATTGCCCTGGATCCCGCTTCTTCTGAGTTCTATAACACCGAAACAGGGTTATATGAGTTTAAGTGGAGCGACGGGTCGAAGAAAGACACCGATGCCATGGTTGAATTCTGGAGTAACTGGGTAGAAAAATATCCAATTATTTCTATTGAAGATGGAATGGCAGAGAATGATTGGGATGCCTGGAAAAAACTCACAGATGCAGTAGGTGACCGGGTTCAGTTGGTTGGGGATGATTTGTTTGTAACCAATACGGAACGCCTGGCTACCGGTATTGAAAAAGGAATTGCAAACTCCATTCTTATTAAAGTAAACCAAATCGGCACCCTTACAGAAACATTAGATGCTATCGAAATGGCGCATAAGAACAGTTATACAGCGGTAATATCTCATCGTTCTGGTGAAACTGAAGATGTTACCATTGCAGATTTAGCGGTAGCAACCAATGCAGGGCAGATTAAAACCGGTTCAATGAGCCGTACAGACCGTATTGCTAAGTATAACCAGCTTCTTCGTATTGAAGAAGAACTGGGTGACGCGGCTATTTTCTTAGGTCACGATGCCTTTGGGTTACTTTAAATTCTAATTGTGCGTTGAAGCCTCGTCCGGATGGATGAGGCTTTTTTATTTACTTCTTATTTTTCCGGCCTATGAAAAACATTGTACTATTTCTGGTCCTCCTGCTACCTGTTTTTGTTCAGGCGCAAACAGAGCTGATTGAACCTGCATTAACTGGCGAAGAGCTTATAAGCCATCTTCAGGCAAACTATTCGGTTACTAATGCTCAAAGTTATAATGCCGCACGCGATGCTATGTTCGAGGAAATTGATGGGCCCGATGGGATGATTTCCTGTGTGTATACGGGGTATACTATT
Organism: Balneolales bacterium; assembly: GCA_022360375.1. Taxonomy (GTDB): domain Bacteria; phylum Bacteroidota; class Rhodothermia; order Balneolales; family Balneolaceae; genus HXMU1420-13. The sequence goes on along the minus strand of JAKSCW010000491.1, from coordinate 2,592 downwards.
TCATTTACAGACAGGAGTGATGCCCAGGGAAGCCAGGCACCAGACGATTTTAATACAGAGCATGTTTGGCCGCAGAGTTTTTTCGACAGCGAATTACCTATGCGAAGTGATATTCACCACTTGTATCCAACCCGGGTGGATGTAAATGGTGCAAGGAGTAATTTTCCTTTTGCGGAAATTCAGGATGACCAAACTGATTCGTGGTGGCGTACCGGGGATATTGGCAGAACTTCAATCCCCACATCCAATATTGATGAATACAGCGAATTACTTAATGGAACTTCTTTTGAACCCAGGGAAGATTTAAAGGGAAACATTGCCCGTTCCATTTTTTACTTCTGGACGATTTACCAAAACCATCCGGATGTTATAAATGATGGAACAAATAATGAAGCCTTTTTTGAAGATATGCAGGATGTACTGCTTGAATGGCATATCCAGGACCCGGTAGACAGTACAGAAGTGAATCGAAGTATTCAGATTGAAGAGGTTCAGGGGAATATAAATCCGTTCATTCATGATACCACATTGGTTCGAAGAGCCTATTTCGGGGCACCGGGGATAGTCGAAGACACCCTGGCAAATCCTATCCGGGGAATGGTTAAAAATATTACCGAATCAACGTTAGAACTTGTGTATCAAGAACAGGAACACGATACAACCATTCAATTTTCTTACACGGAACAATTGGTTCTTCAGGATACAATGGAGGTTGCGTATTTAATTAGCAACTACGATAGTCTATATGCTGTGGCCATTGAATGGGAAGCAGGAACTGAGCAAGGAGAACGAGTGGCAACGGTAATTACCGTGTTTGAATTTGAAGCCCCGGATCTTACTTCAACCGAAATTGAGGATATCCCATTACGGGTTACTCTCTCGCAAAATTATCCAAATCCATTTAATCCAGGTACTACTATTTCCTACTCCATAGACTCTCCCGGCATGGTTTCCCTTGCCTTATACAATGCAAGCGGAGCAAAAATCTCTACGCTGGTGAATGAATTTCAAACTCAGGGAGAACACCAGGTTCAGTTCAGTGCAGAAAACCTGGCAAGTGGCCTGTATTTATATAGAATTGATTTTGAAGGGCATGCAATAACAAAAAAAATGACAATTATAAAATAAATAGGAAATTAACCTACCAATTTTATCCTTGTTTAGGTACATTAAGCCCATTATTGTTAGCTATATTAGGTTAGGTTTCAGACATGCAAGGTATCCAATATGTGGTAAAATCCGCTAAAAAGGCGGTACTTAATACAGGTCTATGGGAAGTTATTCTAACTGATCCTAGTTTGAATAAATTCAATTTTGGTGCGGCAATGAGCGGCAACTACATTATGACCGACATCATTTCTCCTTTCGGTAAGAAATCCATTTTATACTCTACGATCAATGACAGTTATGATCGGGAAATAATGATTAACCTGAACTTTGAAGATATAGATGAGGCTAACATTTCTTGTATCTCGTTTAAGGGTACAAAAGCATTTTTTGATACCTGGATTGTTGTATTAAGAGACAATAGAAATGGAAAAGAGAGACAAATTTCTGATTCAACAGATATAGATATTGAACCTGCAATTACTTATAACAGGTTGATGAAAATGGGTTTTGTCTCATCGATTCAAAAAGAGGGAGACCATTTCTTTGAATTACGCATAAAGAGAAATCGACATTGAGTTTTCAATTCAGGTTGTGATGCTATTACTCACAATAATTTCTCTACACAATCTCTACAAGACCTGATAATTGGGTTGCAGCACCTCATCTTACTGAGGTAGTGATTTCTTCAATAAAACAAGCAAAACTTAACCAAACAGTGGTTTTTAATTAATACCAAATATTGAAAACGGGATATTTTTGTACAGATTTGTCTCTACAATTTATCTACCTGATTGCAAATTGTTAACCACGCTTATTAGTTTGAAGCAACAAAATGAATTCGTATTTATGAACGAGTTAGGAAAGGTTGAAAAAAGAAAGGTAGATTCTCAAACATCAATTTGGAATGTTGAGGTAACTGATATAGGGGCGCACCGTCCTTTTCTGGGATTCTCACTTACCGATCAATATTTGTTGATTGGGGTTACCTCGCCGAGAGATGAAAACCTGGTTTCAATTCATACTATACCAGAAAAGAAAATACACCAGTTTTCCATTCCGCTTGACTTGGAAAAACACCAGTTGCCAATATTGGGTGAAATTCATTTTAAAGGAATCGACGCTCTTGTTTCTAAATGGTCAATCGGCCTGTACGATCGAAGGTTTAATGAGACAGTAGCACTATCCCCCTTCGAACCTGCTTCCATCAAGCCATTATTAGGCAGAGAGTTACATAAAACAACGGATTGGAGCGGATTTAAGAAATCCAAAAAAAACAGGCAACCCATTTTTGAACTGCACTTCACAAGAAAGTAAAACGAGTTCGTGATAGAGGCCGCCGGAACACCAACACTCTGTTAATAAGAGAACAGACCCTGCGAATAGGAAATAAAGAGTGTTGATTCCGGCGGGTTTTTTAGCCCAACAAAGTTTCAATTTTGTTACCATTGCGTATGCGAATTTTGAATCTTGAGTTGCTTCATT
>JAKSCW010000512.1 GCA_022360375.1 Balneolales bacterium | reverse complement strand
TAAGAGTGGTTCGAACATCAATTCTTCTTCACATAATCCTGTTTTTCACGATAGGATGTGAACCTCCTCCGCCGGCTGAGCACTATTTTCTGGATGGTTACCCGGAGTTAATTTTTGAGCATTCGGACGGATATGTTGTACCGACAAGTTTCTTTATCAATTACGTTACAGAAAATGGTTCACACCTTTATCAGGTAAACGATACTTCGTTAACCCTTGTGTATCGCAGGAATAAAAAACCATACACAGGGTATATCAGGACGTATCAGTGGGACATTTATAACATTGAAGGAACTTTTAAAGATGGTAAAATCGAACGGTTACGGTTCTGGCATCCAAACCGGACGTTAGGGATGGATTGGAATTTTCTGGAAGGAACCGGGGAAGTCTGGAACCTGGATGGTGCGCGTTCCATTTCGTGGAATAACGATGAACGGATTTTCTTTAACACTGCTACCCAACGCCCCAGAGAGATTCACCAGGATAGCATTTCAACATATTTCAATTTAAGTGGCGAGCTAACATCATATACTCAGCGAACGGATTCAATGCTCTATAACTACTATCCCAATGGTGATCCAAGATATTTTGCACCGCTAGGCTATGCAAGAACGGGAGAAGTAAAGAGATGGCATCCAAATGGACAACTTAGGGCGATTGGCGAATATTTGAATGGCAGGCAATCGGGAACCTGGATTGAATACGATTCCCTGGGAAATGAAATAAACCGGCAACATTTCTAGAAACTTAGTTTATTACGGCTACCAGCTATTCTAATTGATTACCGCCGTAGCCATGAACTTTCAAAAATCAGTCTCATACTTAGCGTTCGTTCTTTTATTCACAGCCTATTGTACCCCCCTCACTGCACAAGAGCTTCCATTCACCAAGGGAGTGAATCTTACCAATTGGTTCCAGGCGGGTTCTCCGGAACAAATCGATTTTTCAAAATATACCAAACAAGACTTTGAGAATATCCGGAGTCTTGGGGCTGATGTTATCCGGCTTCCAATCAATTTACACTCTATGGTTGGGGATGCACCTGATTACGCTCTTGATTCTCTGTTTCTTTTCTTTCTTGATCAGGCAGTGGACTGGGCCGAGGAACTTGAAATGAATCTGATTCTGGATAATCACACCTTTGATCCATCTGTAGCAACAGACCCAGATATCGGGGATATTCTTGTGCCGGTTTGGACTCAGCTGGCTGCCCATTATGAACCCACGTCAACAAATATTTTTTACGAGGTGTTGAATGAACCACATGGCATTTCGAACAATGATTGGAATGCAATTCAATCAGAGGTTATAGATGCCATTCGAACCGTAGACACAAAGCATACCATTATAGTTGGTCCATCCGATTACAATAGTTATCACAGCCTTCAGTTTATGCCGGAATATGCAGACACCAATTTGATTTACACGTTTCATTTTTACGAACCTTTTGTACTCACTCATCAGGGGGCAACGTGGACCAATCCTTCATTAGCTTCATTAGCAGATGTTCCGTTTCCATATGATGCGGCAACTATGCCTGCTTTGCCAAATAACCTGGCTGGCACCTGGGTAGAAGGAGTTTTCAACAATTATACTAGTGAGGGAAATGCCGATTACGTAAAATCTCAAATTGATATTGCTGTTAACTTTGCCGAAACAAGAGGAGTAACCGTTTTTTGTGGTGAATTTGGAATCTATATACCAAACAGCGACAACGATTCAAGAGTGGCATGGTATGGAATTGTGGTTGATTACCTGGAAGAGCATGGAATACCCTGGACAAGCTGGGATTACCAGGGAGGTTTTGGAATTTTTGAAGAAGGAACCAGTGAATTATTTGAGCATCACATCAATGTACCCCTGGTAGAAGCAATGGGTTTCAATGTGCCCCCGCAAACCGAATTTGAGATCGAACCCGATACCGTAGGTTTTGATCTGTATGCTGATTACATAGCCTCCGGAGTAACAGGTTCTCATAATTCAAACAACGGGACACTTACTTTTTATAACGAAGAAGATTCAGGTGATGGTGAATTTAGTATATACTGGACCAACGCTACTCAATACGAGCATATAGGATTCGATTTTCGTCCCGATAAAGATTTAAGCTGGCTTGTTGCAGGGGAAGCAGTACTTGAAATGGATGTTAGAGCGGTAGGCACCGGGTCATTTGATCTACGATTTATTGACACTAAAACCGGGGAAAATGATGACAGGCCCTGGAGGGTGAACCTGAATATAAGTTCCTCTGATTTTACCTGGGATGGAACCTGGCAAAAACTGGAAATCCCATTATCCGATTTCCCTGAAATGGGTAGCTGGGATGAAAACCAATGGTTTAATCCACAAGGAGACTATGATTGGTCGGCGGTAGATGTATTTCAAATTGTTTCGGAACAAGGGATACTGGACGAAGCACAGATTTGGTTTGACAACATTAAGATTGTGGGCGAAGGGGTGATGGTAGTCTCAAATGAAGAGGTAACTCAAAGCCCGGATCAGGTTAAGTTATTCCAAAACTACCCAAATCCATTTAACCCGGTTACTCAAATCACTTTTGAGCTTGTACAAGGTGGAAATACCACTCTAAAGGTGTACGATATTGTGGGAAGGGAAGTCGCAATTTTGACTGATGAATTCAAGAACGCGGGAAGCCATACTATTAACTTCGACGGAACCGGGTTATCTTCCGGAGTATATTTTTATGTATTGAAATCGGGGGATGTAACCGTAAGTGAACGGATGGCGCTGCTGAAATAGAAAGAGTGTAACAATGATGGAAACTAAGTTACTCATGGCTGGTTGAAGAATGAGTTACTTAAAAAAAAGGAGCTATGGCTATCAAATTTCCTTCCATATCACGTATAACCTACCTGGCATCAATAAGTGTACATCGATTTCCGTTAGTGTTGATTTCCGGTATTGTTGCAACATTTTGTGCGATGGTGTTATTCGAAATCGAAGATGGTAGTGAAGGTACGCTCTTCTATAACTACCTGGCTACGGCAACGGGTATTTCCTTTCTCGGAATCTCGGTGTTCTTCGCCATTGATGTTTTTTCAGAGCGATCGGGTATTTCCATGCAGAAAAAAGTAATAGCCCGGTTATGTGGGGTAGTGCTTTTGGTTGGCTACTTTTTTTTGATTGGAGATAGATTTGCGGACGGACCCGCCCAAATCTGGGTTCAATATGCCCTTATAGTACTTAGTACACATCTTTTGGTGGCTTTCGCACCATTCATTTATTCCGGATCTGTAGATGAATTATGGGAGTTCAATAAAAGCCTGTTTCTGCATTTTCTGATCTCATCATTCTTTGCTGCTGTGCTATATATCGGGATGGTAATAGCCCTTGTTGCTATCGAAAACCTTCTGGAGATAGGGCTTAACGACGATATTTTCTTTCATTTGTTTGTATTCATGTGCGGGATATTCATCACGTGGTCATTCATTTCAGGAATACCAGAACTTCATAAAGGAGTAGCCATCCAGCCATATCTCAGGTTTCTGAAAATATTTGTGCAGTATGTGCTCATTCCTTTGGTTACGGTATACATCATAATTTTATACCTGTATTTGGGGAAAATTATTATTGAATGGGAATTGCCTGATGGTTGGGTGTCGTACCTGGTGCTGTCATTTTCTATAGCGGGCATTCTTTCATTATTACTACTCCACCCTATTCAGCATAAAGAAGACAACACCTGGATTCAGGTATATTCTAAGGGATATTACCTGGCATTGATTCCGCTTATCGGATTGTTGATGGTTTCCATTTATACCCGGATCTCGGAATATGGAGTAACTATAAACCGATACCTGGTTGCTACTCTCGGGGTTTGGTTAACCGGGATTGTACTGTATTTCATTTTTAGCCGGGCAAAGAATATAAAAGCAATTCCTGTATCCCTTTGCCTCACAGCATTTTTGGTTTCTTTTGGACCTCTTGGAGCTTCCTCGGTATCTGAGCGAAGTCAGTTAGGGCGGTTTGAAGAGATTCTGGCCCAAAACAACTTGCTGGACGAAAAAAATGAAATAATTCCGGCTACTTCAGAAATTCCATTCACCAGCAGAAAAGAACTAAGCTCGATTATTGATTACCTTGCTGAATACCATGGTATGGACGTTTTTTCCGAATACGTAGGCCGGGATATTGAATTTGTTCTTGAGGATAGTGCCATTGTTTCCGGTGTGAGTTCTGATGGCAGGTTGCCTGGCAGCGATTCGGGAAAATTTATGGCTTTTATGGGGATGGAAT